>JABFXD010000959.1 GCA_013361925.1 Streptomyces sp.
CCGCAACTCAGCGAGCCGTTCCGCCTCTCCAGAGCGTTAACTCCTACAAGAAGGACGCTTGATCGGAGGTGCAGGATGGTGAACGGGCGAACCGTGCTCGAGCGCTTTCCCGCCGGTGGGCCGCGTGGCTCCTGGCCCGCTGAGGAGTTCGCGCACGCGCGGCGGATGGAGGGCACGCCCGCCGAGGTCGTGATGGACCTCGCGACGGACGCGTTCCTCGTCGTGGTCCCCGGGGACACGGCGGTCAGCTCGCCTTCGGTGCCGTGAACTGGTCCGCCTGGAGCGAGTACAGCTCCGCGTAGACCCCACCGGTCGCCAGCAGTTCCTCCGGCGTGCCGGACTCCACGAGGCGGCCCTGCTCCAGCACGTGCACCAGATCGGCGTGGCGTACGGACGCCAGCCGGTGGGTGATCAGGACGACCGTCTGACCGGTGCCCGCCAGAGCCCGGATCTTCTCGAAGACCTCCAGTTCGGCCCGTGCGTCCAGAGCCGCCGTCGGCTCGTCCACGATCAGGATCCGGCCGCGCCGATAGGCCGCCCGCGCGATGCCGAGGCGCTGCCACTGCCCGCCCGAGAGTTCGTGCCCGCCACTGAAATGGCGGGCCAGCAGCGTGTCCAGGCCGCGCGGCAGATCCGCCACCACCTCCTCGGCCCCGGCCTCGGCGATCGAGTCGGCCATCCGCTCCTCGGTCAGTGGCGCCGCCGACCGGCCGACCGCCACATTGACCCGGGCCGTGAACGGCCAGCGCTTGAAATCCTGCGCCACCATCGCGATCCGCTCGGCGAGCAGACGCCGGTCCGCGTCCGCCGTGTCCGTGCCGTCCCACAGGATGCGGCCCCGGTCCGGCTTGTAGAGCCCGGCCAGCAGCTTCACCAGGGTCGTCTTGCCCGAGCCGTTCTCGCCGACCAGCGCCACGATCCGGCCGAGGGGCAGGGTGAGGGTGACGTCGTCCAGCGCCGGGCGCGTGGACTCGCCCGGATAGCTGAACGTGACGTTCTCGAAGCGGATCTCCCTCGGGTCCTCGGGCAGCTCCCGTCCGCCGACCGGGATGGCTCGCCGCTCGGCCTCGACGTACAGCCGCTGGAGGTCGCCGACGAAGAGGGCCTCCTGGTGGAGCTGGTTCACCTCCAGGACCAGGCTGTCCAGGCTGGCCGAGCCGGAGCGGATCGCGATCACGGCCGTACCGGCCACCGACAGCGCCATCGCGCCCGCGAGCAGCAGTCCGCCGAGGGTCGCGTACGTCGCCACCGTCGCGAGGCCCGTCCAGAACGCCGCGATCAGCCCGGTACGGGCCGCGAGGCGCGCCAGCCGGGCCTGCTCCGCCTCCGCCGCCTCCGACATCGCCCGGTAGTGGTGCAGCAGGAAGGGGCCGACGCCGTGCACCCGGATCTCCGGTGCCGCGGTCGGTTCGGTGAGCAGCTCGCTGAGCAGATGACCGGCGCGGGCGTGCTGCACCCAGGTGTGGAAGGACTCGTACCGGCGCCGGGCGATCGTCAGGGCGCTCCAGGCACTCGGGAGGGTCATCGTCATCAGCAGCGGCAGCAGGGCCGGGTGCAGCACGGTCAGCACGCCGGCCGCCGCGATCAGCGAGATGCCCGCGTTCATGACCCGGGTGGCGTAGCCGATCATGCGGCGTGCGGAGGAGGCGCCGTACTGGGCGGTGTCCAGCAGTTTGTGGAAGGCGTGGTCCTCGATCGCGGCCAGCTCCACCGCCGCCGCCCGCTCCAGATACCGCTCGGTCGCCACCCGCTCCACCTTGGGTTCCAGGCGGCCGGTGGCGTACGTCGACGCGGCCCGCAGCAGCGCCGCCACGAGCATCACCGCGGCCATGGTGACCAGGGCGGGCACGGCGCCCCGTAACCGGTCCTCGATGGCGCCGCCGCGGATCAGCCGGCCCAGCACGCTGTTCACGGCCAGCAGACTCACCGCCTGTGCCGCGCCCCGGCCCGCCTCGGCGCCGAGCACGATCTTCGCGGCCCGCCGGTCGGCCTGCCAGGCGAGCCGGAAACTGAGCGACAGCAGCGCGGGCAGCTGCCGCAGCATCTCCCGGAAGTTCAGCTGGAGCCTGGCGTCGGAGTGGCTGTTCCAGCCCGTGTCGTAGCGCAGCGGCCCACCGAAGAGCAGCCGCTCCGACTCCGACACCTCGGCCTGCTCGGCGCCGCGCTTCTTGCCCACCGTCGACCTCCCCCGATCCTGGACGGAGGGCCACTATCGCGGGCGGGGGCCGTCAGGGGGCAGGGCGCGGAGGGGAGGGGCGGTCGCGCGCGGGCGTACGCCTGTGCGGGCCCGTAAGCAGGCCGAGGCTCAGGCGCTGACCGGGCGGGACCAGGCCGGAGTGGTCCCCGTCAGCCGGCACAGGGCCAGGTACAGGGGGATCGGCGGGGTGTAGGGGACGGTGCCCTCCGGTTTGTGGATCAGATCCGGGACGCCCGGGGCGTCGGGGACGATCGCGCCGGTGGCGTAGCGCGCGGGCGCGGGCCACTCCAGGGCGTAGTCGGAGTCGGACGGAACGATCCACCACCAGTGCGCGTCATCGGCGTACACGCATCCGACGCGCGGCAGCCGGGGCATCACCAGCGGGCCGAAGCGGGCGGGTACGGCCACCGCGTCGCAGCCCAGCGGGGCCGTCATGCCGTCGGGTACGAGGAGCCGTCGGGGGGCGACCGGCGTGTGCAGTCC
>JABFXD010000033.1 GCA_013361925.1 Streptomyces sp.
CGTCCTCGGCCTGACGATCGAGGAGTTCTCGCCGCTGCTCAAGGACCAGTCGGTGCGCCTCACCGGCCCCGACGGCTCCGAGCTCAGTGGTGACGTATGGACGGAGTTCGTCGTCCCGCGCGGCGCCGAGACCGTCTGGACCTACGCCGACGGCCTCACCGCCGGCCACCCCGCGGTCACCCGGCACCGCTTCGGCAGCGGCTCCGCCTGGTACGTCTCCACGCGCCTCGGAGCCGAGGGCCTCGACGCCCTGATCGGCTGGGCCGCCGAGGACGCCCGGATCGCGCCGCGCGCCGAACTGCCCCGCGACGTCGAGGTGGTGCGCCGCGCCGGAGAGTCGGGCACCTATCTGTTCGCGATCAACCACACCGGGTCGGACACCAAGGTGCCGCTGGAGACCTCCGGCACGGAACTGCTGACCGGTGAACGCGCCGCCGGCCGCCTGGAGGTCCCCGCCGGCGCCGTACGGGTCGTACGACTCGACGGCTGACTCCGGCACCTTCCGGCCCCACCGACTCCCCTCCGCCCGTGCGAGCCGCGAGCCGCGGGTGGAGGGGCCCCTTCGTCGTCCCCGGCGAAGGCATCCCCAACCCCATTTGTCGAAGGGACGACGGACGAAGATGTTCCATCCCAGACGCACCCTGCGAGCCCTGTTCCTCCCGCTCATCGCGGGGCTCGCCCTCACCGCCCTGCCCGCGCAGACCGCCCAGGCGGCGAGCACGCTGACCAACGGCGGCTTCGAGTCCGACGGCGCGGGCGTGGCGGCCCCCACCGGCTGGTCCGAGTACGGCACGACCGCAGCCTCCTACACCGAGGCCGGCGGCCACGGCGGCAGCTACCGCCTCACCCACTACTCGTCCGCCGCCTACAAGGTCGAGACGTACCAGTACCTCTCCGGGCTGACCAACGGGAACTACAAGCTCACCGCGTGGGTCCGCTCCGGCGGCGGCCAGAACTCCGCCTACATAGCCCTGAAGAACTGCGGCGGCACCGACCAGCGCACCGACCTGCCGGTCTCCGCGAGCGGGTGGCTGCACATCGTCGTGCCGGTCAGCGTGACCAACAACCAGTGCACGATCAGCATCAACAGTGACGCGAACGCCGGCAACTGGATCAACGTCGACGACCTGACCTTCGCGTCCGGTACGTCCAGTACGTCGATCAAGGGTTCCGACGTCTCCTCCCTCGCCAAGAGCGAGGCCAAGGGCGGTATCTACAGGACCAGCTCCGGCACGACCGGCGATGCGCTCGCCATCCTGAAGTCCGCCGGACAGAACTACGCGCGCGTGAAGGTCTGGGTCAACGCGGCCGACGGCTACAACGGCAAGACCCAGGTCCTGGCGATGGCCAAGCGCATCAAGGCGCAGGGCATGAAGCTGCTGGTCGACTTCCACTACTCGGACACCTGGGCCGACCCGGGCGCCCAGACCGTGCCGTCCGCGTGGGCGGGCCACAGCTACAGCCAGCTCAAGACGGACGTCTACAACCACACCTACGACGTCCTCAACGCGCTGAAGGCGCAGGGCACCACGGCCGACATGGTCCAGGTGGGCAACGAGATCAACGGCGGCATGCTGTGGTCGGCGGGCTCCACCGACAACTGGTCACAGCTCGCCGGACTGCTCAACTCGGGCTACAGCGCGGTCAAGGCGGTCAGCTCCTCCACCCAGGTGGCGCTGCACCTCGCCAAGGGCGGTGACCTGACCGGCACCCGCTGGTGGTTCGACAACGCGGTGGCGAACGGCGTGAACTTCGACGTCATCGGCCTGTCCTATTACGGCTACTGGCACGGCGCGCTCTCCGACTTCCAGACGACCCTGGACGACGCGGCCTCGCGCTACGGCAAGCCGGTCTTCGTCGCCGAGACGGCCTACCCCTTCCGTCTCGACAGCGACGACTCCTTCGAGAACATCATCGACCTCTCCAGCGAGCTGGTCTCCGGCTACCCCGCCACCACGGCCGGCCAGACCCGCTGGATGAACGACGTCGCCAGCATCGTGGAAGCCGTCCCGAACGGCCGTGGCCTCGGCGTCTTCTACTGGGAGTCGACCTGGACCGCGGTCACCGGCAACGGCTGGGACCCGACCGACTCGTCGTCCGGCAACGGCTGGGAGAACCAGGCCCTGTTCGACTACGACAACAAGGCGCAGCCCGCGATGGCGTGGTTCAGCCACCGCTAGTCCCGTCCGACGAGAGGCCCGGCCGCGCGTGCGCGGCCGGGCCCTTGCGTTGTCCTGTGCGAGTACCGAACTGCCTTTCCTCGCAAGTGCGTTCGGTACCGGACAAGGTGTGAGAAGTCCATCCATGACGGAGTCGACTGCGGGACAGTGGGAACACGCGGTACGAGGAGGTCGAACGGAGGGGTACGACATGCTGAGGACTCCTGTCAGTCAGCGGCGGCTGGACATCCTGGAGTGGCTGAAGGACCCGGTGGTGCAGTTCCCGGCCCAGCGCCACGGCTGCCCGGCCGAGGACGGCGTCACCGCGGAGGCCGTCGCCGCCAAGCTTGGTGTACGCCGCCAAGTCGCCGACACCCACCTGGAGTTGCTCGCCGACCTCGGCCTGCTGCGCACCAGGCGGATCCGCCGGCGGGTCTACTACCGGCGGGACGAGGTGCGGATAGCCGAGGTCGCGCGCATGTTTGAGAAAGGCTGGTAGACAGGGCGGGACGAGAGA
>JABFXD010000346.1 GCA_013361925.1 Streptomyces sp.
CGGCGGAACTGAACCTGCTCATCCAGATGGTGGTCGTCACGGACGATCCCGAGGCCGCCGTACGGCCCCTCGTCGACCGGGTTCCGGGCCTGACCGTGGAGCAGGCGCTGGAGCTGCCCATCCTGCTGGTCGGCAGTCGGGCGGAGGTCACCGCGAAGGTGCTCGCACTGCGCGAGACGTACGGCTTCAGCTATCTCACCGTGCTGGAGCCGCACATGGAGGCGTTCGCGCCGGTCGTCGCGGAGCTGGGCGGCACGTGATCTCCGCCGCTGTCCGGATGCTGGAATTCCGGGTCTCGTCGTGGGGTGCGTGATGGGATCGCCGTATGACTGATCTGCGCATCAGGGCCGCCGGGCCCGAGGACCTCGACCGGGTGCTGGCCTTCTGGAAGACGGCCGCCGAGGGCACGAGCATCAGCGACGACCGGGACGGCGTCGAGCGGCTCGTCGCCCGCGATCCCGAGGCGCTGATCCTGGCCGAGCGGGATGGCGAGCTGGTCGGCACGGTGATCGCGGGCTTCGACGGCTGGCGCTGCCATCTGTACCGGCTCGCGGTGCATCCGGAGCGCCGCCGCCAGGGCATCGGCTCGGCGTTGCTGGCCGCCGCGGAGGAGCGGTTCGTGGCGCTCGGCGGGCGTCGCGGGGACGCGATGGTGCTGGTGCGCAACGAGACGGGGCAGGCGGCCTGGCGGGCGGCCGGGTACGAGCCCGAGGAGAAGTGGCGGCGCTGGGTGAAGCACCTCACGGTTTAGGCGGTTTTACTTTTTCTTTGCCATGGGTGGGTCACCCGGCCTCCCGGTGAAAGGTGTGGGCTGCCACGCCCTGTCCGATCATGGGACGGAGGTGACCCGATGACCGAAGTGCTCCTGCTGCTCGTGGCGATCCTGCTCTCCGTGGCCTGCGGTGCCTTCGTGGCCGCGGAGTTCTCGCTGACCACGGTCGATCGCGGCGCCCTGGAGCGGGCCGTGGAGCGCGGCGAGCGGGGCGCGTCGGGCGCCCTGAAGGCCGTACGGAACCTGACCTTCCAGCTCTCCGGGGCGCAGCTCGGCATCACCGTGACCAACCTGGTCGTCGGCATGCTCGCCGAGCCGTCGATCGCCAAGCTCATCGCCGGCCCGCTGGAGTCGCTCGGGGTCTCCGCCTCGACGGCCTCCTCGCTCGCGCTGGTGCTGGGTACGGCGCTGTCGACGGTGTTCCTGATGGTCGTCGGCGAGCTGGTGCCGAAGAACTGGGCGATCTCCTCGCCGCTGGCCGTGGCCAGGCGGGTGGGCAACGCGCAGCGCTGGTTCAGCGCCGCGTTCCGGCCGTTCATCACGCATCTCAACAACACCGCGAACCGTGTCGTACGCCGTCTCGGCGTGGAGCCCACCGAGGAGCTGGCCGCCGCGCGCGGACCGCAGGAGCTGGCGGCGCTGGCCCGGTACTCCGCCAAGGAGGGCGCGCTGGAGGCCGACACCGCCGAACTCTTCGTCCGGACCCTGAATCTCGCGGACCTCACCGCGGAGAACGTCATGACACCGCGGGTGCAGGTCATCGCGCTGGACGTGCAGGCGACCTGCGAGGACGTCGCGAACGCCACGCGCGCGACCGGCCTGTCCCGTTTCCCGGTCTACCGCGGCAGCCTCGACTCGGTCGTGGGCACCGCGCACATCAAGGACGTCCTGACGGTCCCGGCCGAGCGCCGGCCCCGGGTGCCCGTCTCCGAACTGATGCGCGAGCCGCTGCTCGTCCCGGAGTCGCTCACCGTGGACCGGCTCCTTGACCGGCTGTCCGGGAAGCGCACGATGGCCGTGGTCATCGACGAGTACGGCGGCACGGCCGGGGTGGCGACGCTGGAGGACATCGTCGAGGAGGTCGTGGGCGAGGTCCGCGACGAGCACGACCCGCACGAGACGCCCGACCTGGCCCCGGCCGGGAGCGACGACGAGGGCCGCACGCTCTACTCGGCCGACGGCTCGGCCCGCGTCGACCAGCTCGCGCGCGTGGGGCTGCGGACGCCGGAGGGGCCGTACGAGACGCTGGCGGGGCTCGTGGCGACCGAGCTCGGCCGGATCCCCCTCGTCGGTGACACGGTCGAGGTCACCGGGTGGCGGCTGGACGTCGTGGACGCCTCGGGGCGCCGGGCCGCGCGGGTGCTGCTGCACGCACCGCTGGACGTGTCCGACGAGGGGGCCGAGGCATGACCGCCGTCCAGCTGCTGATCGGCTTCGCGACCCTCGTGGTCAACGCCTTCTTCGTGGGCGCCGAGTTCGCGCTGATCTCCGTGCGCCGCAGCCAGATCGAGCCGTATGCCGAGGAGGGCGACCGGCGTGCCAAGAGCGTGCTGTGGGGCCTGCGGCACGTCTCGGCACTGATGGCGGCGGCCCAGCTCGGCATCACCCTGTGCACCCTGGTCCTCGGTGTCGTCGCCGAGCCGGCGATCGCCCACCTGCTGGAGCCGGTGTTCCACGCGCTGGGCGTGCCGAAGGGCGCGGGGCACGCGGTCTCCTTCGTGATCGCGCTGACCGCGGCGACCTATCTGCACATGCTGCTCGGCGAGATGGTGCCGAAGAACATCGCGCTGGCGGAACCGGTGCGCAGCGCGCTCCTGCTCGGCCCGCCCCTCGTCGCCCTGTCCCGCGGGCTGCGCCCGGTGATCTTCACGGTCAACGCCTTCGCGAACGGCCTGCTGCGGC
>JABFXD010000314.1 GCA_013361925.1 Streptomyces sp.
GCCTTGGCGAACTTCAGGATCCCGCGCACGATCGGGTCGAAGAGGCCGACGTCGATCATCACACCGAAGTAGACGATCGCGAACATGAGCATCGCCGCGGTGGGGGCGAGGCTGGTGACGCCGTCGATGACGTAGTCACCGAGCTTGGCGCCCTTTCCGACGAACACACAGAACAGTGCCGGAATCAGCACGAGCGCCGCGATCGGCGACATCTTCTTCATCATGATCAGGACCAGGAAGGTCGCGATCATGGCGAAGCCGAGGATGGTCAGCATGAGTGGATACCTAACGTTCGCCCTTGAACTCCCACCAGGGCCGGCGGTGCGATGGACGTTAGGTGCCGTCAAGCGGTGTTAACAAGACGTTGACGTGCGAGCAATAAGCGCAAAACTGCAGGTCACAGCTTCGTGATCAATTCGACGGGTACCGCGTTGAGCACCGCGTTGCCTGACAGCGGGTCCAGGAGACGGCCGTCGAGCAGCTGGTTCACGTTGACGCCGGGGTCCTTGGCCGCGTGGTTCATGCGGGTTCCGGGACGGTCGTGGCCCCAGCCGTGCGGGAGGCTGACCACGCCCCGGCGCACGCTGTCGGTGATCTCGACGGGGGCGGTCACCGCTCCCCCGGCGCCCTTCACCCCGACCGCCTGTCCGTCGACGAGTCCGAGTCCGGCGGCGTCCTCGGGGTGGATGTGCAGGGTGCAGCGGTTGGTGCCGCCGGTGAGGGCGGGGACGTTGTGCATCCAGCTGTTGTTGGAACGCAGATGGCGGCGGCCGACGAGAACCAGACCCTCCGCACGCTCGGCCATGGCCTGCCGCAGGCGCGGCAGATCGTCGGCGATCGGCCGCGGCAGCAGCTCCACCTTGCCGCTGCGCGTCTTGAGGGGCTGCGGCAGCCGGGAGGCGAGCGGTCCGAGGTCGATGCCGTGCGGATGGGCCAGCAGCTTCTCCAGGCTCAGCCCGTCCGGTCGTACGCCGAAGCCGTCGCCGTAGGGGCCGAGGCGCAGCATCATGTCGAGCCGCCGCTCGGGGCCGGAGACGCCGACCAGCTGTCCGGCGAGTTCCTTGGCGTCACGGCCGTGCACCGGGGAGTACGTCTCCTTGACCGCCTTGCCGAGGGTCTGTCCGATGACCAGGTCGTCCACGGCGGAGGGGTCGGCGCCGTGCATGCCGGTCGCGGCGAGGACCAGCCGGGCCAGGATCTCGGTCTCGGCCATCCGGCCGGGCTCCAGCGGGACGGCGGGGCGGTTGTAGCGGACCTGGTTGCGCACGGCGAGGGTGTTGAAGGCGAAGTCGTGGTGCGGGCTCTGCGAGGGCGGGGGCGGGGGCAGGACGACGTCGGCGTGGCGCGAGGTCTCGTTGAGGTAGGGGTCGACGCTGACCATGAAGTCGAGCCCGCCGAGGGCCTTGTCGAGCCGGTCGCCGTCGGGCACCGACAGGACGGGGTTGGCGGCGACGGTGACGACCACGCGGATCGGCTCGCCCTCGGGCGTCGCGGTGTCGACCTCCTCGGCGAGCGCGGAGATCGGCAGCTCGCCCTTGGCCTCCGGATACCGGCTCACCCGGGAGTGCCAGCGCCCCAGCGCGAAGCCGTGGCTGGGTCCGGCGGGCCGGGGTGTGCGGTCGGTGGCGGCCTGCGGGAAGAGGGCGCCGCCCGGACGGTCGAGGTTCCCCGTCAGGATGTTCAGTACGTCGACCAGCCAGCTGGCCAGCGTGCCGTGCGGGACGGTGCAGCTGCCGATGCGGGCGTAGACGGCGGCGGTGGGCGCGGCGGCGAGCTCACGGGCGAGGGTACGGATGGTGCCGGCGTCGACGTCACAGGCCTCGGCGACGGCTTCGGGGGTGAAGTCCCGTACGGCGCCCCGGAGTTCGTCCAGCCCTTCGAGGTGCGGAGTCAACTCCCCCGTCTCGACGAGGTCTTCCTCGAACAGCGTGTACGTCATCGCCGCGAGCAGCAGTGCGTCGGCACCGGGGCGGATCGCGAGGTGGCGGTCGGCGAGCCTGGCGGTGCGGGTGCGGCGCGGGTCGATGACGGTGAGGGTGCCGCCGCGGGCCTTGAGCGCCTTGAGCTTGCCGGGGAAGTCGGGGGCGGTGCACAGACTGCCGTTGGACTCCAGCGGGTTGGCGCCGATGAGGAGCAGATGGTCGGTGTGGTCGAGGTCGGGCACCGGGATGGCGTTGGCGTCGCCGAAGAGGAGCCCGCTGGAGACGTGCTTGGGCATCTGGTCGACCGTCGAGGCGGTGAAGACGCTGCGGGTGCCGAGGCCGGCGAGCAGGACCGGCGGGTAGAGGGCGCCGGCCATGGTGTGCACGTTGGGGTTGCCCAACACCACGCCGACGACGTTCGGCCCGTACCGCTCGACGGCCGGCCGGATGCCGGCGGCGACCGCGTCGAAGGCCTCCTCCCAGGTGGCCTCGCGCAGCTCGCCGTCCCGGCGCACCAGCGGGGTGCGCAGCCGGTCGGGGTCGCCGTCGACGGCGCCGAAGGAGGCGCCCTTGGGGCAGATGAACCCCCGGCTGAAGACGTCGTCGCGATCGCCGCGGGCGCCGGTGACCCGGGTCCCCTCGATGGTGAGGGTCAGGCCGCAGGTGGCCTCGCACAGGGGGCAGATACGCAGGGCGGTGCGGGACACGGGTCCTCCCGGGGCAGCGGTGCCTGTCCCGGGAGAGCATACCG
>JABFXD010000170.1 GCA_013361925.1 Streptomyces sp.
GGCACCGTCGGCTGAGCTGTCGGCTGCGTCCCCTCCGCACCCTCTGCCTCGGCGGTACGCCCCTTGCGTGACCGGCCGAACGCGTTCCGCAGGAGAGTGAGAATGCCCATGTGCGCAACCCTTCGCATGAGTTGATGCCCGTAAATCCCTGGCCAGGACGGACACGTAAGGTTAGCGGCCCCGGATGGAGATCTTGGGCCGGGGAGGGCACCGGAGGCCGCTCCCGTCAAGGTCCGTATTCGGTCTTACTGCGCAACCCACCCCCAACTCCCACCCCGCTACTCCGGATTCACCGCGCGTTCACCACCAGTCCCCGCTCCCGCACCCCCACCCCCCTAGCGTCCGAGGCGCGGATTCAAGGGGAGTCCATGGGGAAGCAAGGGGAAGACAAAGTGCGTATACCGCTGCCGTTGATCAGTACGCCGTCGTCCGACGGACACCAGGGCGGCCGTTCCGCCATGACCTGCCTCTACCGGTGCGGCAACGCCTGTTTCCACGAGGTGCCCAACACCAGCGGCAACGAGTACGTCGGTGACGTCATCGCCGGCGCCCTCAGCCGCCGCTCCATGATGCGGACCGCCGCCGTCGTCACCGTGGCCGCCGCGGCCGGCGCGAGCGTCGCCGCCGCCCCGCAGGCCCACGCCGCGACCGGCACGGCGCCGACCACCTCGTACAAGCCGGGTCGCGGCAGCAAGGCGGCCCGCGGTCTGCGCTACACCCCCGTCGCCCCCAACACCGCCGACGCCGTGACCGTCCCCGACGGCTACGCGCAGAACGTCGTCATCCGCTGGGGCGAGCCCATTCTGCGGGGCGCGCCCGCGTTCGACCCGGAGAAGCAGACGGCCGCCGCGCAGGCCGGCCAGTTCGGGTACAACAACGACTTCCTCGCCCTGCTCCCGCTCGGCCACGGCAAGCAGCTCCTCGTCGCCAACCACGAGTACACCGACGAGGTGCTCATGTTCCGTGGTTACGACGCCGCCAACCCCACCCGCGAGCAGGTCGAGATCGCCTGGGCCGCGCACGGACTGTCGGCCGTCGTGGTGGAGGAGGACCGGAAGAGCGGCAAGCTCACCGCCGTGCCCCGCCACCCCCTCAACCGGCGCGTCACCGCCACCACCGAGTTCCGGCTCACCGGCCCCGCCGCCGGCTCGGACCTCCTGAAGACCTCCGCCGACCCGACCGGCACCAAGGTGCTGGGTACGCTCAACAACTGCTCCGGCGGGACCACCCCCTGGGGCACGACGCTGCACGGCGAGGAGAACTTCAACCAGTACTTCGCCAACAGCGGCCGCGCCACGGACAAGCGGTACGGCATCGGCACCGGCGCGAGCGAGCGCAAGTGGGAGCGGTTCGACAAGCGCTTCGACGTCGCCCAGGAGCCCAACGAGGTGCACCGCTTCGGGTACGTCGTCGAGTTCGACCCGTACGACCCCACGTCCACCCCGCGCAAGCACACCGCCCTCGGCCGCTTCAAGCACGAGGCCGCGACGGTTCGGCTGACCGCCGACGGACGCCCCGTCGTCTACTCCGGCGACGACGAGCGCTTCGACTACTTCTACAAGTTCGTCAGCAGCAAGAAGGTGCGGAAGGGGACCTCACGCGCCGTCCGTGAGCACAACCTCTCCCTTCTCGACGAGGGGACGCTGTACGTCGCCCAGCTGACCGGCGACTCCCCGACCATCGAGATCGACGGCACCGGCAAGCTCCCGGCCGACGGCGAGTTCGACGGCAGCGGCGTGTGGATCCCGCTCGCCACCGCGACCGCCAAGGGCGCCGTCTCGCACGTGGACGGCATGACCGCCGACGAGGTCTTCGTCTTCACGCGTCTCGCCGGTGACAAGGTCGGCGCCACGAAGATGGACCGGCCCGAGGACATCCAGCCCAACCCGGTCTCCGGCAAGGTCTACGTCGCCCTCACCAACAACACCAACCGCGGCCTCACCGGTTACGCGGCGGCCGACGAGGCCAACCCGCGGAGCGCCAACAAGCACGGGCACATCCTGGAGCTGACCGAGCGCCGCAACCGCCCGGAGAGCGACCGGTTCGCCTGGTCGCTCTTCCTGGTCGCGGGCGACCCGACCGACCCCGCCACCTACTTCGCCGGGTTCCCGAAGGACAGGGTCAGCCCGATCTCCTGCCCGGACAACGTGGCCTTCGACCCGTACGGCAACCTCTGGATCTCCACCGACGGCAACCAGCTCGGCTCCCACGACGGCCTGTTCGGCGTCGCGACCAAGGGGGACCGGCGCGGTGAGCTGAAGCAGTTCCTGACCATGCCGACCGGCGCGGAGACCTGCGGCCCGGTCATCCAGGACCGCCGTGTCCTGGTCGCCGTCCAGCACCCGGGTGAGATCACCGGCGCGACGGTGGAGAACCCGGCCAGCACCTGGCCCGACGGCCCGGGGAAGATCGTGCGCCCGGCGGTCGTCGCCGTGTGGCGCAAGGACGGCGCGGACATCGGCGTCTGAGTCAGCCGGTCATCGGGGTGGCTGGGACCGGGACAGCGGACCGTTCCAGCCACTCCCGGTACGCCGGCGCCTCCCGCGCGGCCTCCCAGTACGCCTCCTCCAGCGCGGGATGCACCCCGTCGAGGTCCGTCTCCGTACGGGCGGCGAGCAGCAGCCGCACCCCGAGCGGGTCGCCGTCGAGGCGCCGTACGGCCATCTCGGGGCG
>JABFXD010000909.1 GCA_013361925.1 Streptomyces sp.
GGCAGGCCTGGCCCGCCACGGCCTTCGGCGCCGTCCTCGGCTTCGCCGCGGGCTTCCTGACGGCCGACGGCACCCTGCTCGCCGTGGGCGGCCACACCCTCGCCTTCGCGACCCTGTCGACCTCGGCGTGGGCCCTGTCCGCCCCGCAGCCCTAACCCGGCACGGACTCGAACCGCCACCGATGCACGGCCCGGGTCACCAACTCCCCGTCCGGCTCGGGCAGTTCGGGGAGTACGGCGTCGTAGGCGGCGTCCCACCAGGTGATGACGAGCACCCGGTCCTGCGGCGCCCGGAACGTCTCCCGGCGCAGCGGCGTCACCGCCAGATCCTGCGCCCGCGCCCAGGTCAGCAGCGCTTCCCCCCGGCCCTCGACCGCCCGCGCCTCCCACATCAAGGCGACCGTCACGAGTACAGGTTCTCCTTGCTGACCTCGTGGACGTGGTCGTGCCCGGGGACATGCGGGTCGGTCACCGGCAGCGAGGAGTCGGCCGACAGGTCCCAGCCGGAGGCGGGCCGGTTGCGGGCCACCATCTCGGCCCCGAGCGCGGCCACCATCGCCCCGTTGTCCGTGCACAGCTTGGGCCGCGGCACCCGCAGCCGGATACCGGCCGCCTCGCAGCGCTCCTGGGCCAGCGCCCGCAGCCGCGAGTTGGCCGCGACACCGCCGCCGATCATGAGGTGGTCGACGCCCTCGTCGCGACAGGCCCGCACGGCCTTCCGCGTCAGGACATCCACGACCGCCTCCTGGAAGGAAGCCGACACGTCCCGCACCGGCACCTCCTCACCGGCCGCCCGCTTCGCCTCGATCCAGCGGGCCACGGCCGTCTTCAGCCCGGAGAAGGAGAAGTCGTACGCCGGGTCGCGCGGGCCGGTCAGACCGCGCGGGAACGCGATCGCGTCCGGGTCGCCCTCCTTGGCGTACCGGTCGATGACCGGGCCGCCCGGGAAGCCGAGGTTCAGCACGCGGGCGATCTTGTCGAAGGCCTCGCCGGCCGCGTCGTCGATGGTCGCGCCGAGCGGCCGTACGTCGGAGGTGATGTCGGTCGACAGCAGCAGCGAGGAGTGTCCGCCGGAGACCAGCAGCGCCATCGTCGGTTCGGGCAGCTTGCCGTGCTCCAGCTGGTCGACGCAGATGTGGGAGGCGAGGTGGTTGACGCCGTAGAGGGGCTTGCCGAGGGCGTACGCGTAGGCCTTCGCCGCCGATACGCCGACCAGGAGCGCGCCGGCGAGACCCGGTCCCGCGGTGACGGAGATCCCGTCGAGGTCGTTCGCCGTGACGCCCGCGTCCTTCAGGGCGCGCTGGATCGTCGGCACCATCGCCTCCAGGTGCGCGCGGGAGGCGACCTCCGGCACGACACCGCCGAAGCGGGCGTGCTCGTCGACGCTGGAGGCGATGGCGTCGGCGAGCAGCGTGGTGCCGCGGACGATGCCGACGCCGGTCTCGTCGCAGGAGGTCTCGATGCCGAGGACGAGTGGTTCGTCAGCCATGGTTCTTCTCTTCACTCGCAGGGTCGATGATCAGGCGCATCACGAGGGCGTCGACGTTGCCCGGCTGGTAGTAGCCGCGGCGGAAGCCGATGGGTTCGAAGCCGTAGCGCTCGTACAGCTTCTGCGCGCGGTCGTTGTCGACCCGGCACTCCAGCATCACTTCGGCGCACTCGAACGCGGTGGCCGCCTGGAGCAGTTCGGTCAGCAGCCGGCCGCCGAGACCGGTGCCCCAGTGGTCGCGGGCGACGGCGATGGTCTGCACGTCGGCCAGCTCCCCGGCGGAGGCGAGCCCGGCGTACCCGACGAGCCGCCCGTCCTCCTCGGCGACCAGGTACCGCCGGGTCGCGGCGGCGCCCCGCGCATGGGCCAGCTCGGACCAGAACATGCCCCGCGACCAGGCGTCCTCGGGGAACAGGTCCTTCTCAAGCTCCAGCACGGGATCGATGTCCCACCAGCGCATCTCACGCAGTGCCGCTGTCACTTGGGGGTGACCACCTTGTAGTTCTTGGGGACCTGGGCGTCGGGCCGGCGCAGATACAGCGGCCGGGGCGCCGGCAGCTCCTCGCCCGCGGCGAGCCGCTCGGCGGCCAGCGCGGCCAGGGCGGCGGCCGATACATGCTCGGGCGCCCGCGCGTCCGGGAAGGTGTCGGGGTAGAGCAGCGCGCCGGCGCCCACCGCGGGCACCCCGGCGACCTGCTCGGCGATGTCGGCGGGCCGGTCGACGGCGGGGTCGGTGACCCGGGTGCGGCGGTCGTCGTAACGCGCCCAGTAGACCTCCTTGCGCCGGGCGTCGGTCGCCACGACGAAGGGGCCCTCGACCTCGGTGGCGTAGGCGAGCCCGTCCAGCGTGCACACGCCGTGCACGGGGACGTCGAGCGCGAGGCCGAAGGTGTCGGCGGTCATCAGCCCGACACGCAGTCCGGTGTAGGGGCCGGGTCCGATGCCTACGACGATGCCGGTGACGGCGTCGAGCTTGAGGCCGGCCTCGGCGAGCACGCGGTCGACGGCCGGCAGCAGCAGCTCGCCGTGCCGGCGGGCGTCCACCTGGCTCGACGAGGCGACGACGTCCGTTCCGTCGTGCAGGGCGACGGTGACGGCGGGGGTGGCGGTATCCAGAGCGAGCAAGAGCACGCAAACAGCCTACGGCTCCCGCGCCGCGCACATCGCCGCCCCGGTGAGCCGC
>JABFXD010000700.1 GCA_013361925.1 Streptomyces sp.
CACGCCGCCGTGTGGCCCGAGATGCTCGACGCGCTCTCGGCCACCGGCTGGCACAACTACTCGCTCTTCCTCAGAGAAGACGGCCTGCTGGTCGGCTACCTGGAGACCGAGGACTTCGCCGCCGCCCAGGCCGGCATGGAGGCCGCCGAGGTCAACGCCCGCTGGCAGAAAGAGATGGCGCCGTTCTTCGAGTCGCTGGACGGCGCCCGGCCCGACGAGGCCATGAAACCGCTCACCGAAGTGTTCCACCTCGCCTGACGTCCCCACTCAGGATCATCTGGAGCCGCTCCATGAGAAGACGCACCCTGCTCACCGGTGCCATCGTGACCGCCATGTCCACCTCCGCGCTCACCGGCACCGCCGCCCGCGCCGCCGACCCCGGCCCCTCGGTCAGCAAGACCGGCACGACCACGCTCGACAGCCAGGCCGTCTTCTTCGTGTCCTACGACGGCCTGGTCAACAACAACTCGTTCCAGAAGAACGGCCTGCTGACCTACAAGGGCTACCAGTACGCCGTCTGGTACACGGCCGACAAGAACGCCGTCGTCGGCCGCCGCGTCCTCGGCGGCAGCACCTGGTCCACGGTCCAGGTCGGCCACACCCTCAAGGCCAGCGACTCGCACAACGTCATCTCCATGGGCGTCTCCAAGGTCGACGGCCGGCTCCACCTCAACATGGACTCGCACAGCGACGGCTTCACCTACGTCAAGTCCGTCGCCGGGCTGATGGACAACCCGTCAGGCCTGAGCTGGACCGCCGCCCGCTTCGGCGCCCCCCAGTCCACGCTGGACGGCCTCGCCCTCACCTCGCAGTTCACCTACCCCCAGTTCGTCTCCACCCCCGACGGCAAGCTCCAGCTCAGCTACCGGGTCGCGATCTCCGGCAACGGCCGCAACGCGCTGGCGGAGTACGACGGTTCGACCTGGACCAACCTCGGGGAGTGGTCCAGCTCCACCGGCACCTACACCAGCGAGCACGGCTCCTCGACGGCCCGCAACATGTATCTGCACGGCATCGACTACGACAAGAACGGCCGACTGCACTCGTTCTTCACCTGGCGCGAGCAGAACGGCGCCGTGATGTGCAACAGCGGCGGCATCACCAACCACGACACCGGCTACGTCTACTCCGACGACCGCGGCCGCACCTGGCGCAACAACGCGGGCACGGTCGTCGGCACGACGGGAGGCTCCGACAAGGTCGCCGTCACCGACAGCGGCCTGGTGATCGACTCGCTCAACCCCGATCACTCCCTGATGAACCAGGAGAGCCAGTTCACCGACTCGAGCGGTCTGCCGCACGCGATCATCTCGTACGTCCCCGGCCGCTTCGGCCAGTGCACCACCAACTACGTGACCGACCGCACCGCCAACGGCCGCGCCTTCCACGTCCGCAAGAACTCCTCGGGCACCTGGCAGAAGACGGAGATCCCGGTCGCCCTCAACTCCAGCCAGCGCACCAAGCTGGTCCTGGACAAGTACGACAACGCCTACGCGATCTTCCCGTTCGGCCGGATCGCCGGCGCCTCCAAGGCGTCCGGCTACACCGACTGGACGCTCCTGTACGACGGCAGCGGCCTCAACGCCTTCGGCGAGGTCGTCATCGACGAGACACGCATCGCCCAGGACAACGTCCTGTCGGTGCTGTACCAGGAGAAGTCCAGCGGGACGACGCCGTCGGCGCTCCACGTCGTCGACTTCGCGCTGCCCGCCTGATCAGGGTCGCTCCGGGGCGGCGTGCCGGTAATGTGATGGCCTGCCCGCCGCCCCTCTTTCACCTGGAGGTTCCTGCCCGATGTCGCAGTCGGTGGGTATCAAGGACGTCGCCCGCGCCGCCGGAGTGTCGGTGGGCACGGTCTCCAACGTCATCAACCGACCGGACTCGGTGGCGACCGAGACACGCGCGCGCGTGCTCTCCGCGATCGACCGGCTCGGCTACGTCCGCAGCGAGTCCGCCCGCCAGCTGCGCGCCGGACGCAGCCGGATCATGGGACTGCTCGTCCTCGACATGGGCAACCCGTTCTTCGTCGATGTCGCGCGCGGCGCCGAGCGTGCCGCGCGGGACGCCGGGCTCGGCGTGATGGTCTGCAACAGCGCGGAGAGCGCCGGCGAGGAGGCCGAGTACCTCTCGCTCTTCGCCGAGCAGCGGGTCCGCGGCGTGCTGCTGACCCCCGCCGACGCGACCGGCCGCAACATCCAGGGCTTCCGGCGCCACGGCATCCCCTTCGTCCTCGTCGACCGCGTCGCCGAGGGCACCACGGAGTGCTCGGTCTCCGTCGACGACGTGGCGGGCGGCGCCCTCGCCGTCCGGCACCTCATCGACGCCGGGCACCGCTCCATCGCGTACGTCAGCGGCCCGCCCGGCTTCAACCAGGTCCGCGACCGTCGCACCGGCGCCCTCAACGCGATCGCCGAGGCGGGCCTCGCCCCGAGCGTGCTGCGCGAACTGCCCACCGAACGTCTCGACGTCGCCGCGGGCCGCGACGCCGGCGCCCGCCTCCTCGGCCTCGCCGACCGGCCCACCGCCGTCTTCTGCGCCAACGACCTGCTCGCCCTCGGCGTCCTCCAGGCCATGTACGCGGCCGGGATAAACGTCCCCGACGACCTCGCCATCGTCGGCTACGACGACATCGAGTTCGCCGCCGCCGCGGCCGTCCCGCTCACCTCGGT
>JABFXD010001061.1 GCA_013361925.1 Streptomyces sp.
ATGCCGCAAGTGCGAGGCGAAAGTCTCTTGTCACATCGCATGAGCTGGATCTTCCATCCGAACACATCGCATGTGCGTTTGTACGGGGCCGGTCCTCGGGTCCGGTCGGACGGGAGGTGGTAGCCCGTGAGTCAGGCCCCCCGCAGCTGCGGTCGAGGCCACAGCCGGTCCGACGTGGTCAGACGCGGTCGATATGTACGTTCGTCGACTTCACGCGGGCCGTGGCCTCCATGCCGACCTCCAGGCCGAGTTCCTCCACCGCCTCCCGGGTCAGCAGGGAGACCAGTCGGTGCGGACCGGCCTGGATCTCCACCTGTGCCGCCACGTCACCGAGTTTGATCGCGGTGACGATGCCGGGGAACGCGTTGCGGACCGAGGTGGTGGAGACCTCCTCCTCGCCGGTGCCGCCCTTGGCGAGTTCGACGGAGAACGCGGCCAGGTCCGCGCCGTCGATGAGCCGCTTTCCGCCCTCGTCGCGGTGGGTGGCGACCCGGCCGGCGTCCGCCCATCTGCGCGCGGTGTCCGGACTCACGCCGAGGAGACGGGCTGCCTGGCCGATTGTGTATGACTGCATGGGCGCCAAGATAGGTCAGGGGCCGCGGTGCGCCGTCGTAGGGCTCGGTGGTGACCGGGAAACCTTCCGCCGGCCCTGGTGAGCACCAGGTGGCAAGCCATGGACGCGTCAACCTGCGCCGTTCCAGCCGCAGTCGATCCCTGGGCCGGGCGCACCCCGCACGCCGTCCACCGGAGCACGATGGCCTCCTGGCTACTGCCGCGCGTCGTCAGACGGTCCGAAGTCCGGCCCTCGCGTTCTCCCGGCCTCCTCATGAATCGATCGGCCGTGCCCCCGCGGCTGCTGCGAGAGCCTCCGCCGTCGCCGCGTCGGCCGGCAGGAACGCCTCCAGTTTGAGCTCGGCGAGGGTCACGTCGACGGCGGTGGCGAAGGTGGTCACTGTCGTCATCAGGCGCAACTCGCCGTAGGACGACCGCAGATGGAGCGGCACCGCGAACCCGAGTGGCCCCGCGGTCGGCTCCGGTTCGGGAACATAGCCGGTGAGCTCGGCGTGCAACTCCTCCAAGTGGCCGAGGCGCACCAGGATGTGGCGCGCCCACTCGGCGAGGTTGAGGATCCGGGGGGCCAGGCCGTCGGGATGCAGCGCGAGGCGGTACATGTTTCTGCCCGGGCCCACCAGCTCGGGGGCGGCGCCTTCGGTGATCAGATCGAAGGCGGAGTTCGCGGCGATCAGGCGTCCGCCGCGGTCCAGGACCAGCGCAGGGTACGGCAGATGCCCGCGGAGGATGTGGTCGATCGCCGTGCGTACGGGGGCCAGCGCCGGATCGTCCAGTGAGCTCTCCGGGTAGGCGGGCGCGTACCCGGCGGCCAGCAGCAGCTCGTTGCGCTCCCGCAGCGGCAGCTCCAGCGACTCGGCCAGGCGCACCACCATGTTCCGGCCCGGAACGGACCTGCCGGACTCGATGAAGCTGAGGTGGCGCTGGGTGGTGCCCGCGCGCAGGGCCAGGTCGAGCTGGCTGACATGACGGCGGGTACGGCGTTCACGAAGCGCACGAGGGAAGTCCACCAGCAAGTTGTAACGGTGCCGGAGGTGAACAGGCCATTCCCCGCAGGGAATTGTCGGCACTCCCACCGGTCGCGAGTCTTGCCGGCATGGACATCGGTGTACTGCTTCCGACCGCAACCGCCCAGTGGGGCGCCGACGACGACGCCCGTGAGCTGATCGCCTTCGGCCGGCATGCCGAACGCGCGGGCTTCTCCTCGCTGTTCGTCAACGACTCCCTCATCAGCCCGCGCATCGAGGCGCTCACGATGCTGGCCGCACTCGCCCCGGCCACCGACACCGTCACACTGGGCACCGCCGCCCTGATGCCGTTCCTGCGCCGGCCAGTCCAGGCCGCGCAGTCACTCGCGTCGATCGACCTGCTGTCCGGCGGCAGGCTCACCGTGACCGTCGGCGCCGGTTTCCCGGGCAGATTCGGGCGGCCCCTCTACACGCTGTCCGAGCTGCCCTGGGAAAGGCGCTTCGCCCGCCTGGACGAGACAGTCGCGCTGTGGCGGGCCCTGTGGGACGGCGCCGACACCTTCCACGGGGAGATCCTCCGGTTCACGGACATCCCGCCCACGACCAGGCCGTTCCGAGCCGGCGGCCCACCTCTGTGGCTCGGCGGCGCGACACCCGCGGCACTGGCCCGCGCCGGCCGGCTGTACGACGGATGGCTGCCCTACCCGCCCGACTCCGCCGACTACGCATCCGGCCTCCACGCCATCCACAAGGCGGCGGCCGATGCCGGACGCACGACCGAGGCCATCACTCCCGCACTGTTCGTCTCGGTACGCATCGACGACGACATCGACTCCGGCCGTCAGGCACTGGACGAGTACGCACTAGCCACCTACGGAATGCCACTGCGTGAACTGGAGAAGATCCAGGCCGTCGTCACCGGCTCCGCGGACCAGGTGCTGGAGCACCTGGGAGCGTACGTCGCCGCCGGCGCCCGGCACGTCGTCGTCCGCCTCGGCTGTCTGGGCCTGCCCGCCCAGCGCGACCAGCTCGAAAGGCTCGCCGACCTCATTCCCGCCCTCCGCAAGGCCCGCCGACCCGCGTCCACCTCAGGGGACTTGGGTACGGTGACGTCGCATGACTGACACCGACGCCGTCACCCACACCGAGATCACCGCGGATCTGGTACGTGCCCTGCTGAAGGAGCAACATCCCGACCTCGCCGGGCTGCCCCTTCGCGAGGTGGCGGGCGGCTGGGGCAACCAAATGTGGCGCCTCGGCGACGAGTTGGCCGTACGCATGCAACGTATGGACCCCACCCCGGAGCACCAGCTCAAGGAACGCCGGTGGCTCCCCGTGCTGGCTCCGCGCCTGCCGCTCCCGGTGCCGACGCCGGTGCGGTTCGGCGAACCGTCCGAGCGCTTCCCCAAGCACTGGACCGTGATGACGTGGGTTCCCGGCGAGCCGCTGGACCACGGCTCGATCACCCGCGGCACGCACGCGGCCGGCACACTGGCGGACTTCCTCCGGGCGCTCCATGTGCCGGCACCCGCCGATGCGCCGACCGCCAGAGACCGCGGCGCCCATCCCAAGCACTGCACGGACGGCTTCGAGCACTTCCTCCGGTCCGTCGCCGTCGACGACATCGCCTCCGAGGTCCGGGCCGTCTGGGACGACGCGGTCGCGGCCCCCGAGTGGGAAGGTCCGCCGGTATGGGTGCACGGCGACCTCCACCCCGCGAACGTGGTCGTCTCCGACGGAACCCTCTCCGGCATCGTCGACTTCGGCGACATGTTCGCCGGCGACCCGGCGTGGGACCTCGCCGCGGCGTGGCTGCTGCTCCCCGCGGGCACGGCCGCACGGTTCTTCGACACGTACGCGTGTGCGGACGACGCGGCGATCCGGCGGGCCCGCGGCCTGGCGGCGACGAAGTGCCTCTTCCTGATCCTCATGGGGCAGAACGGCGACCGCGGCATTCCCGGCGGCAAGCCGCACTGGGGACCTGTGGGCCGGGCGGCGCTGGAACGTGTTCTGCGGGGCATCTGACGATTCTGGGTACGTCCCCGACGACGACAGGCGGAACGTCGTCCTGACCGGCCTCATCCGGACCCCTTTCACCGTGGCCGTCCTGCTCTTGGCCGTCCCGGTCGGGGTCACCGACGCCTGACGGCCACGCGCAGTCCGCGGAGCACATAGCCGCCTATCTCGTCCTGGAACGTGACGCGGGGCGGGGTGAGCATGCGGATGCCCTCCAGGGCGAAAAGGTGACCGAGGAAGACGTTGGCCTCCATCAGCGCGATGTCGCCACCGGGGCAGCGGTGCGGTCCGTCGCCGAAGGACAGGGCGGCCGCGTAACGGCCGGTTGTCGCCGGCCTGCCGGGGCAGGCGGTCGTGGGGTCGTCGCCCATGGCGTCCGGGTCGGTGTTCGCCTCGTCCACGAAGATCTCGACGAGCGCGTCGCCGGGCACGGTGACCGGCCCGTCGGCACCCGGTATCTCCACCGCACCGGTGGTCCGCCGCTTCAGGCGGGCGACCGCGGGCTCCAGGCGCAGGAGTTCGTGCACCACCGCCAGGCGTTCGCTCTCGCTCCCGGCCAAATAGCGCTCGCGCAGCGCCTCGTCGGTGAACAGATGCCATGCGGCGACGCTGATGAACTCACGCGTGGTGACCATGCCCGCGGCGGCGTAGGTGAGGCATTCACCGAGGATCTCGGCACGGGAACACCCCTCGGCGATCAGATGGGAGATCAGGTTGTCCGCGGGCTGTTCACGGTGGGCCCGGACGGCCGGGCGGACGTCGGCGAGATAGATCCGCAGCCACTGGCTGTTCTGCCGCAGCAGCCAGTAGATCCCGTGCCAACTGGTCAGCCCGGGTCTGCCGAACTTCTCGGGGAAGAAGCGCTCCAGGCGGCGCTGGATCCCGGGTCTGCTGTGCGTCAACCCGATCACCTCGCACGCCACGTCGATCGAGACGCCGAAGGTGAGGTCCTCCAGCCATGCCTCGCCCTCACTCCGCAGGGTGTCCAGGTGCCGGCGTGCGACGCGGTCGGCCAGGTCCCGGTAGTGCTCGTCCACGCGGCGCGGCGTGAAGTAGCGGGCGGTCTGTCGCCGGTGCTCACGGTGCTGGGGCCCGTCGCGGTACAGCACCGGCCGCCGGATCCGGGCCGGCAGCTTCTCCACGGTCTCGATCCCGAGGCCCGCCTGCACGGTCTCGGTGCTGCGCAGAACGGCGCGTGCCGCCTCATAGCCGCGTATCCGCCAAGTACCGTCCTCCCCGCGGTCGATCGGGCAGGCGGGGGTGGCGTGATCCCTGCGAATCTTGCGTACGTCCTCGGCCCGATCCATCGGCTGCTGCCTCCGTCGTCAGGTGGGCGCCCCGCCGGGAGGAGCCCACTGCCCGGCACATGCGGCCAGAATCCAGGAGGGCAGGGCCTTGCCGCCAGTAGTACTTCCAGTACTTCGTCGGCCGATGGCCTCGCTTAGTGGGGAGCGGTGGGCTGCTGTGGCGAGCGGAGTACGAGCAGGGTGATCTCGCTGGGGGCGAAGACGCGGAAGGGCGGGCCCCAGAAGCCGGTGCCGCGGCTGGTGTAGAGGAGGGTGCGGGCGCCGTGGTGGGTGAGGCCGGCGAGGGCGGGCTGGTCGATCCGGACCAGGTGGTGGAAGGGCCAGATCTGGCCGCCGTGCGTGTGGCCGGAGAGCTGGAGGTCGATGCCCGCGGCGGCGGCCCGGTCGATGAACTTGGGCTGATGGGCCAGGAGCAGAACGGGGAGATCGGGGTCGGCGCCGTCCAGGGCACCGGCCAGGTGGGCGCGGTGGCCGACGAGTCCGGAGGATTCGGCGGTGACGTCGTCCACGCCCGCGACCACGAGGGTGTCGCCGCCGCGTTCGAGCAGCAGATGGCGGTTGCGCAGCGGCTCCCAGCCCAGCTCGTCCATCAGGTCGACCCAGCCCTGGGCCTCGCTGTAGTACTCGTGGTTGCCGGTGACGTAGACCCGGGCCCGGCCGGCCTTCACGGTGCCGAGCGGGGCGGCCTGCGCGCGGCGGCGTTCCGCCGTGCCGTCCGCGATGTCGCCGGTGTGGCAGACCAGGTCCGCCTCCAGGGTGTTGACCACCTCGCAGACCCGCGCCGACCAACGGGCGCGGTCGAGGGGCCCGTAGTGCGTGTCGGTGATGAGAGCGACTCGGGTGCCGTCGAGCCCGGCCCCCAAGCGGGGGAGCGTCACGTCCAGTTGACGTACCCGGGGAACGCGGCGGGCCTCGTAGTTCCCCCAGCCGAGCAGTACGGCGGTCACGCCGAGGACGGTCCAGGCCACAATGCGGGCCCGATCCTGTCCGTCGCCGACACCGGCCACCGCCAGGGCCGGCCGGAGCAGAGCGCCGAGCAGCACGGACCAGGTGAACAGGACCCAGCTGCCGCCCAGCAGGGAGTCACCCACGATCGCCGCCCGGTCCTGCTGGCGCCGGCCGTGGCCGCGCACCATCGCGAGCGGCATGGCGACCAGACCGACGCCGAACACAGCGGTGCCGGCGACTGTGACCGGCAGCGGCCAGTCCTGACCGCCGTACAGCAGCACCCAGCAGGGCACGGCCCACAGCAGGACGGGGGCGACCAGGGGGAGGTAGCGCATCAGGCGGAGCAGCGGGCTCGGTCGAGCCGCTCGCGCGGAACCGTCTGCGGGTCGGGTGTCGCTGGTGTCGGTCACGCTGCTCCTCCTGCTGTCCTGTCCGCCACATGATGCCCCTTGCGGTGTCGGAGGTGGACGGCGGAGTGGGTCAGCGCCTCGCGCGGCGGCGGGACGCGGTGATGAGTTCGCCGACGGTCACGAGTTTGGTACGAGGCCTGCCGTCGCCGTCACCCAGGGCGCGCTCCGCCCGGTCGATGGCCGCCATGCCGCGAGCGTCCACCACATGCGGTGCCCGACGCCGGGCCAGACGCGCGAACGCCTTGGCCGGAGGCGTCGGCCGGGGCAGCGCGCCCTCGATCGCGTCGGCGATCAGCGTGCCCACCGTCTCGGCGGCGCAGGTGCGGTTGGCGCCGATGCCGCCCGACGAACCACGCTTGATCCATCCCACGACGTACGTGCCGGGCAGGCCGGCCACCCGGCCCCCCTCGTGCGGGACGGTCCCGGTCGCCTCGTCGAACGGCAGCCCCGGCACCGGTGTTCCCCGGTAGCCGATGGCCCGCAGGACCGTGGAGGCGGGGAGCAGGACCTCGCCGCCGGTCCCGCTGACCCGGACAGCGCTCACGGCAGAGGTGGGGCCCGCACCCTCGGCCCCGACGAGCTCCCGCGGTGCGGAGTGGAAGCGCAGCACGATGCGCTTGCCCTCGCCGGGCGTTCGAGACCAGTCGACCTTCTCGCGCGGCACCTCCCGCAGCAGGGCCGCGAGTTCGCCCGGTGCGGCCGAGTCGATCGCCGCACCCACGCGAGGATCGTGGTCGTCCACGACCAGTCGTACGTCCGGGAGTTGGGCGAGCGCGAGGAGTTCGGGCCGGGTACAGGCCGCGTCCTCGGGTCCACGGCGGGCCAGGAGCACGACCTCGCGGACGGCGGAGTCGCGCAGGGCACGCAGGGCGTGGTCGGCGATGTCGGTGGCGGCCAGCCGCTCGGGGTCGCCGGTGAGGATGCGGGCCACGTCGAGGGCGACGTTGCCGTTGCCGACCACGACGACACGCTCGGCGGACAGGTCGATCGCGTCGGGCGCCACATCGGGATGGGCGTTGTACCAGGCGACGAAAGTCGTCGCGGACACACTGCCGGCGCGGGACTCGCCGGGGATGCCGAGGCGCCGGTCGGAGGCGGCGCCGACCGCGTACACCACGGCGTCGTGGTGGGCGGAGAGCTCCTGCGCGCTCACATGCTCCCCGACCCGAAGGCCGAGCAGCATCCGCACCCGGGGGTGGTCGTGGAAGCGGGCGAAGGTGTCGCCGATCTTCCTGGTCGTCGGATGGTCGGGAGCGACGCCGTACCGCACCAGTCCGCCGGCCACCGGCAGCCGGTCGATCAGCGTGACCTCCGCGTTGGTGTGCAGCAGCAGATCCTGGGCGGTGTACATACCGGCCGGTCCCGTGCCGACGATCGCCACCCGCAGCGGTCGGAAGTCGGCGGGCAGGGCACGCTCGAACGAAGGACGGTCCCACACATGGAAGTTGGGACTGCCCGCCGCCTGCCCGGGCGCCGGGGTGCCGTCGAAGTACGCGGCGTTGATCTCGGCGTACGCCTTCTGCGGACCGGTCAGCCGGTCCACGGGGAAGATCGCGTCCACCGGACAGGCGTCCGCGCAGGCGCCGCAGTCGATACAGGCCCTGGGGTCCACATGGAGCATCTCGGTGCTGCCGAACTCCCGCTCCTGCGGCGTGGGGTGGATGCAGTTGACCGGGCAGACGGCGACGCAGGTCGCGTCGGCGCAGCAGGTCTGGGTGATCGCGTAGGTCATGGTGTCCGCTCTGCTCGGCAACGCTGCCGGGGGTCGGTCAGATCAGGTGAGCACGCTTGTAGAAGGCCAGGGCGGGCCTGGTCAGCAGGCCGGCCGAGGCGAGGAACTCCATCAGCCCGGCGCAGCTGGAACGCAGCATCGCCTTGTGGTGCTCGTTGCCACGGGCCTCGGCGATGGCTCGCTTCGCGTCCAGTCCCGCGTTGGCGTACACGGCCTTGTTCACCATGCTCGTGACGATGACGTACGCCGCCACGGCGATCACGAACGCGTGGATCCGCCGACGCACGCGGCCCGCCTTCGCCAGATGACGACGGGTCTCCTCACGCGCGAACTTCATGTGGCGGGACTCCTCGACCACATGGATGTTGTTGATGGTGCGCACGAACGGCACGACCCGCTCGTCCCGCATCCAGTCGCGCTGCATGACGTCCAGGACCTCCTCGGCGACGAGGATCGCCGCGTAGGCGGCCTCGCCGAACGCCAGGGTCTTGAACGCCCTGCCCAGTTCGACCGCCACCCGGCGTGGCCGGTAGGCCGGGGCCCGGAGCTTCTTGGCACCGCGGGCGAACATGATCGAGTGCCGGCACTCGTCCGCGATCTCGGTGAGGGCCCACTGGACCGTCTCGTCCGTCGGGTCCTTGGCGTAGACGTCCCGCAGGATGAGCTGCTGGAGGATCATCTCGAACCAGATGCCGGTGCTGGCGACCGAGGCGGCCTCCTGCCTGGTCAGCTCCTTGCGCTGCGCCTCGGTGAGCTCGGCCCAGTACGACGTCCCGTACAGGGTGCTCCACTCGGGGCTCGCGCCGTGGAAGTCCTCGTCCAGAGGCGTGTCCCAGTCCACCTCGCTCAAGGGGTCGTAGGACAACTGCTGGGCCGAGTCGAGCAGTCGGCCGGCGACTTCAGCGGCCTGGACATCTCGCTCGGCTCCCGGCCGGACCGTGCTGCTTGCCATGCTCCCAACTCCTCGGTGTCGAGTGACGTAACGGCTCCGTCGTACGGGCGCGGGTGTCGCCGGCCGTTGTTAGACGGAACGTATAACAAGCGCTCGTGCCGAGCCTACCCCCGAGTAAGTAAGAACTGTCGGGAGGTTCCGTGAGAGGGGTGTTGTCGGTGGCGGGTGCGACGCTGGTCCGTATGGAAGGGGCGGATTGGTGTGGGCGTGACCGCGGCGCCAGCCGCGACGACGCTGGAGCCTGCGTGGGCCGGGTCTACGGCGAACTGGGCGCGGGCCCGCCGGAAGGCGGCGTCTGGCCATCACCGGCAGGCCCGCGCGCTGGTGGAGCCGCGCACGGGGATAAGGGCTGACGGGCGAGGCGACCGGGTGCCGTACGGGGGCCGTACGTGAACTGGCGGGGCCACGCCCCTGAGCGGGGTGGCCGGGGAAGTCGCGTGGAGTGCCACCCGCACGCTTTGGCGCGGGCCGCTGCGGTGGGCGCGGGGCGCAGGGAGCGGGAGCGGGTGCGGCTGCGCTCAGGCGCGGTTCGACTCCAGTTCGCGCTTGAGGTTGCGCAGCGTCGTCTCGATGTTGCGTGCTTGGAAGGCGGCGAAGGTCCGGCCCGAAGTGGCCACCCGGTCGAAGGCGTTCGCCACGAACGTCGGCCACCGGCGCCGGTCGTCGGTCCAGATCTCCGTCACCCGGGTGCCCGCGTCGACCGGCTCGAAGCGGTACTCCCAGGTCGCTATCGGCCCGCGCAGCCAGGGGGTGCGGACGCCGATCGCGTGGACGCGGAAGGCGAACCGGCGTCCGGGCTCGGCCGCGGTCACGGTGCAGCGGGTCACCCACCTGAAGCGTCCGCGCTTGTTGCGTCCCGTGAAGACGCCGCCCACGGCCGCCGGGCCGCCTGCCGACGCCGCGGTCGTCCCCAGGTTCTCCGGGCTCCAACGGCCCATGTCCTCGGGGCGGCTCACCGCCTCGTAGGCGACCTCGGGGGTGACGTCGATGACGATGCTGCTGCTGACGGTGAACACTCGGGCCACTGCGCTGCCTTCCACCGGGGACCAGGAAATCTGTTCGGAGGAGCCTCCGAACCTGGAAGCTACCGCCCAGTAGGGAGCATGTCATAAGGACACGGGCCCGCTCCGGCGCATCCGACCGTGGGGACGGTCAGCGGGCCATGCCCTTCACGACGGACAGGTCCTCTCCGGTCAACTCCGCGACACGGTGCGCCGGTACGCCCGCCGCCAGGGCCCGGGTGAGCAGCGCGTCGCGGCCGTCGACCCGGGAGCGGTAGGCGAGCAGTTCCTCCTCCAGCCGGGCGAGGTTCTCGGGTGCGAGGTGGTGGCGGACCCGGATCAGCTCCTCCTCGCCGAGCGGTACGGGGATCCGCTCGGCGTCCTCGGGGATCGCCGCCGTCTCCTCCGGCGGCACCAGGCGCAGATCCGGCGACGTCGCGGAAACCCCCTGAGCCTGCAGCCATGCCCGTACGGCCGGGGTCTCCATACAGGCCGGTTCACCGGCGGCCGCGGGCGGTACGCCGAGGTCGGGGGCGGTGGCGGTGATCAGGACGAGGTAGGCGTCGTCGGTCATCCTCGGGTTCCTCACGCGTGAAGTTGTGATGTTGACGGCGGCACAGATACCCGCCGACGGGCGTCTTACGTCTGGTCCGGCGGGGATGCTCGACGCGACGCGGGCCTTGGCCTGACCGGGGCCCGCCTCCGGGGTCGGCCTGGCCGGAGCCGGGCCGACCAGGGCCGAGCCGGTGCCGGCGGCGCAGGCCCGAGCGGCGGTGGCCTCTCGGCTGGCCCGCCCCCGACCTCGTCCGGTGCCGGTTTGTAAGGCACCTGCCCGTCTCCGGCTCGGCCGGTGCCAGTCCGTAGGGAACCACCTGCCGCTGTCCCGGCCGGTACCACTCCGTAGGAACCACCTGTTCCGTCCCGGCCGGTCTCGGTCCCTAGGGCGCCGTGCGTCGCCGTCCTGACCCGCGTCGGCCCGCCAGACGTTGGCCCGACCCATGTCGGTTCGCCAGGCGTCGTCCCGGCGCGCCCGGCGCCGCTCGGCCGGTGAACGGCCAACCGCCCCCGCCCTGCACCCCGCCCCACCTTGCCCCCGCCCCACCTCCTTGCACCCCGCCCCCCACCTTGCGCTCCGCGTTCCGCCGCGCCCCGCGCTCTACTCCGAGCCCCGCACTCGACCCGGGCCTGCGCCCCGCACTCGCCCCGTGCCTGCGCCCCGCACTCGACCCGGGCCTGCGCCCCGCACTCGCCCCGTGCCTGCGCCCCGCACTCGACCCGGGCCTGCGCCCCGCACTCCACCCGTGCCCCGCGCTCTACTCCGAGCCCCGCACTCGACCCGGGCCAGCGCCCCTCACTCGACCCGGGCCGGCGCCCCGCACACCACC
>JABFXD010000538.1 GCA_013361925.1 Streptomyces sp.
GGCACCCAGTAACTGGTCGGGTTGTTCAGGGTGTTGACCGGCGCGCCGCGCACCCCGAGGAGCTGCCGTCTGGGCTGCTCCCAGTCGCCGATGCAGGAGATGTTCTGGTTGCCGTACCGGTCGATCTGGCTCGCGCCCATCATCACGTGCCGCCGCCCGCCGGTGACCAGGGCCAGATGTTGCCGGTACGGCAGCCAGCCCTCGACGGTGCCGTCCGGGCGGACCAGCATGGCCTCGCCGTCGGTCAGCAGCAGGTCGGGTGCGAAGGTGAGGCGGGCGAGGCGGGCGCCCAGGGAGGGGATCAGGCCCATGGGGCTGGCGAGGATCTCGCCCGCGTCGCGCCAGGCCTCGGCGCAGGCGATCACGCAGTACTCGGCGCGGGTCGCGGTCATGTCGTCCTCCCGTCGAGGTACCGCTCGGCGAACTCCGGCCAGGGTGTGGTCGCGTACTCCCGCTGGGCCACCTCGTCGCGGCCGTAGTCGGGGGCGCAGGAGGTGAAGTGGGCTCCGCCCGGCGCCTCGACGACTCCGGTCACCGTGTGCCGTTTGAGGAGCAGCGACTGGGGCGGCCCCTCCTTCGTCAACTCGGCCGTGTCCACGACCCGTTCGCACGAGACGTACGCCGCCTCCGCCGCCTCGCAGAACAGGTCGTCGAAGTACGGGTCGGGGCCCAGGCACTGTCCGTTGCCCAGCCGGTCGGCGCGGTTGACGTGGACCAGGGCCGCGTCCAGGCGCAGGGCGGGCATGGCGACGAAGGTCTCGCCGTCGTCGTACGGCGAAGTCACCGTCCGCAGACCGGGGTTGACCCGCATGACGTCGGAGCCGAGGCCGGCCCGCACCGGCAGGAACGGCAGACGGTTGGCGGCCGCGTGCAGACCCCACATGAACATCGCCTCGTCGATCTCCGTCAGCGCGAAGGCGCCGCGCTCACGGGCCGCGCGGTAGTGGGGTTCGAGGGGGATCGAGTCGAGGGTGACGAAGGGGGCGACGAGTGAGCGCAGGCGTCCGGCGGCGGCGAGCATGCCGACGTCGGGGCCGCCGTAGGAGACGACGGTGAGATCGGTGATCTCCGTGCGGAGCAGTGCTCTCACCAGCGCCATCGGCTTGCGGCGCGAACCCCAGCCGCCGATGCCGAGGGTCATGCCGCTCTCCAGCCGGGAGACGGCCTCGTCGGCGGTCATGGTCTTGTCGGTCACCTAGGAACCACCCTTCCCGAAGCTGCTCCGCACCCGGTCGGCGACCCCGCTCACGCTCGCCTCGAAGGTGAACCCCTGCTCGAAGCGGTAGCTGCGGCGCACGTCGACCGGGTCGATGCCGTTGATGGCGGCCTTCGCCAGCCGCAGCAGCTCCCCGTCCTTGGCGGCGATCTCGCCCGCCAACTCCAGGGCGGCGTCCAGCAGTTCCGCGCGCGGTACGACCGCCCACACCGAGCCGTGCGCGTGCAGTTCGGCCGCGGTGATCGTGCGGGAGGTGAAGTACAGGGCGCGCATCAGGTGCTGGGGGACGAGGCGGGCCAGATGCGTGGCGGCGCCCAGGGCTCCCCGGTCCAGCTCGGGCAGCCCGAAGGAGGCGTCCTCGCTCGCCACGATCACATCCGCGTTGCCCACCAGGCCGATCCCGCCCCCGAGGCAGAACCCCTGCACGGCCGCCACCACCGGCACCGCGCACTCGTACACCGCCGAGAACGCCTCGAAACAGCCGCGGTTGACCCCCACCAGGGCGTCCGGGCCCCGCGCCTGGAGCTCCTTGATGTCGACGCCCGCGTTGAACCCCCGCCCCTCGGCGGCCAGCACCACACAGCGCGTGGCCGGATCGCGCCCCGCGGCGCGCACGGCGTCGGCCAGCGCGTACCAGCCGTCCACCGGAAGGGCGTTCACCGGCGGGAAGTCGACCGTGACGACGCGAATCCCGTTTTCTCGCATCCCTTTTTCCCGGGACGAGGTGGAGACACCCATGGAAGCATCAGCTACCTTTCCACCAAACGTTTGTTAGGTGGAGGGTAGCGGCGAATGGAGCTGAAGGGGAGGGTCGCCGTCGTCACGGGCGGCACCCGGGGCGTGGGCGCCGGCATCGCGCGCTCCTTCGCCGAGGCGGGCGCCGAGGTCGTGATCTGCGCCCGCCGCCCGCCCGAAGCGCCGGTCAAAGGGGCCGAGTTCATGCCCCTCGACGTCCGTGACCACGACGCCGTGCACGCCTTCTTCACCGGGCTGCCCCGCGTCGACGTCCTCGTCAACAACGCGGGCGGCGGCCCCTACCGGCTGCTGGCCGACGCGGACGCGGCACGGCACGCGCGCGTGATCGAGCTCAACCTCCTCGCCCCGCTGACGGTCTCCCTCGCCGCGTACCCCCACCTCAAGCGCGCCAAGGGCTGCGTCGTCATGGTCGGCAGCGTCAGCGGCAGCCGCCCCTCGCCCGGCTCGGCGGCGTACGGGGCGGCGAAGGCGGGACTGGAGAACCTCGCCCGCTCGATGGCCGTGGAGTGGGCGCCGGACGTCCGGGTCAACACCCTGGTCGTCGGCATGGTCCGCACCGAACTCGCCCATCTGCACTACGGCGGCGAGGAGGCGATCACCGCGGTCGCGCGCACGGTCCCGCTGGGCCGCCTGGCCGAGCCGTCCGACGTCGGCGGCGCGGCCGTCTTCCTCGCCTCCGACGCCGCCG
>JABFXD010000789.1 GCA_013361925.1 Streptomyces sp.
CATGGCTCGTTCCGTCACCGCCCGCGTGGTTCTCGCCGTCGGGGCCGTCGCGCTTGTCGGGGTCGTCAGTGCGTGCGGGGCTTCCGCTGGGGACGACAAGGATCCTGACCAGCGGGGCTTCGCGCTGCGCGGGGACACCCTCACCGTCGACTCCGACGACTCCGCGCTGGAGATAGTGGTCGTCGACGACGCCAAGGCGGGGACGGTCGAGGTCACGCGGTGGTTCCAGGGGACCGTCGCGCTGGGCAAGGACCCCGAGGTGACCTGGTCCATGAAGGACGACCGGCTGAAGCTGCGGATGCACTGCACCGGCGTGGTCGCCGACTGCGCGGCCAAGCATCGGATCGAGGTGCCGCGCGGGGTCGCCGTGAAGGTGGAGGACGGGGACGGGAGCGTGCGGGCCAAGGGGTTCGAGGCCGCGCTGAGCATCAGTACCGGTGACGGGTCCGTCCATGTCACCGACTCCAGCGGTCCGCTCGACCTGAAGACCGGGGACGGGTCCGTGCGCGCGGAGGTCACCTCCCGCAGGGTGCAGACCCGGACCGGGGACGGGTCCGTGCATCTCGAACTGGGCGCCGTACCGGACCTGGTGGAGTCCCGGAGCGGGGACGGATCCGTCACCGTCGAGCTGCCCGAGGCGGCCTATCGCGTCACGACGCAGACCGGCGACGGCGGGGTGGATGTCTCCGTCCCGCGCGACGAGTCCAGCTCGCACGTCATATCCGCGCACACCGGCGACGGCAAAGTCACCGTCAGGACCGCGAACTAACGGGCCCGTGTGTTCGTCCTTAACCGGTGGGAGAATGACACCGGGCCGGACGGATGACAGCACGGGAGAGGGATGTGACGGCGACACCAGCGCAGCCGCACTCGCCGGCACAGCCGCACTCGCCGTCGGTGCCACGCGCGCCTCACGCGCTGCGCGACACCCTCACCCTTCTCGCCCTGCCCCTCGTCGCCGCCCTCGCCCTTCCCGCCGCGTTCGCCGGCGGCGGCACCCGGCGCTGGTTCGGCGGCCGGGCCGAGAGCCAGCGGGCCGAGGCGCAGGCAGCGAAGGACGCCGCCGCGGCCGCGTTCTACGAGCTCGACACCGCCCAGCGCGACCTGCGGATCTCGATAGAGACCATCACGGCCGTCGACGACTCCCCCGCCGCCCGGCGGGCCGTCTCCGACTTCGAGGCGCTGGGTCGGCGCATCGACGAGGCCAGCAGCCAGTACATCAACGCGGTCGACGCGCACGACCTAGACCGGGACGACCTGGAGGCGTCGGTCGCGGCCCGCGCGCGCACCGAGCTGACCGCCGCCAAGGACGAGCTGGGCCGGGTCAAGCAGGACCTCGACCGGTTCGCGGACGGCCTCGGGCCGCTGCTGGGCAAGGCCGAGACGCAGCTGGCCCGGCTCGCCCCGGCGGTGGAGCGGGCCCGGCAGGGGCTGCTGGCGGCGTCCAACGCGCTGGACGCGGTACGGCAGTCGGGGCTGACGGCCGACGACCTCGCCGCCCGTCTCGCCGCCCTCGGCCCCGAGCTGACGAAGCTGAACCAGGGCGCCGGGGCGCATGGCGTCCCGCAGACCCTGGAGCGTGCCGAGCGCGTCGCCCGTGCGGCCGAGGCCGTCCGGGTGGAGGCGGAGCGGCTTCCGGAGAAAGCCGCGGAGATCGACCACCGGCTGGTCTCGCTGCGCACGCGCGCGCAGGCGCTGACCACCCGTGCCGGTCAGGTCGAGCCGGTCCTCAGCGAGCTGCGGCGGCGTTTCGCGGCGGCCTGCTGGCAGGACCTCCAGCAGGTTCCCGACCAGGCCGTGGAGAACGTACGGCAGGCCGAGCTGAAGCTCACCGAGGCGCGGGCCGCGCGGGACGCGCAGCGGTGGCCGGACGCGACGGCGTTGCTGTCCACCGTGCGGGCGCTGCTGAACTCCACCGACGAGTCCGTGTCCGCCGCAGGTGACCGGCTGCGCCGGCTGAACGCCGTGCAGAAGGATCCGCAGCAGGAGATCGACCGGACGCGGTTCGCGATCCGGGACGCGCAGCGGCTGGCCATGTCGGGGCGGAACACGCCCGATCCCCGGCACGCGCGTCCGCTGGACGAGTCGGTGGCCCGTCTGGAGCGGGCGATCGGCACGCTGGAGGGGCGGCATCCGGACTACTGGCATTTCCTCACGGAGACGGAGGCGGTGCGGCAGTCGGTGGCTCGGGTGGTGGGGCAGATCCGGGACGAGCGGGGGGCTGGGCCGCACTGACGGTTAGCCTGTGCGCATGCCTCGTTATGAGTACCGCTGCCGGAGCTGCGGCGACACGTTTGAGTTGAGCCGGCCGATGGCTGAGTCGTCCGCGCCCGCTACGTGCCCTGTGGGGCATGAGGACACGGTGAAGTTGTTGTCGGCGGTTGCGGTGGGGGGTTCCGCAGCGCCGGCGCCCCAGGGCGGAGGAGGCGGCGGCTGCTGCGGTGGAGGGTGTTGTAGCTAGCCGTCAGGTACACGGTTGGCTGCGGGTGTGTGGGGGCTGGTCGCGCAGTTCCCCGCGCCCCTAAAAGCAGGGCGTTTATTGCCTCGTTGCCTTCAAGAACTCCCTGAGGATTCGCTCGCCCGCCAGCACGCCCCTCTCCGGCAGTGCCGTGATGGTCGGTGCTGCGAAACCCTCGTCCGCCAGCTCGCCGTGCCCGGGC
>JABFXD010000334.1 GCA_013361925.1 Streptomyces sp.
CCTCGTCGGGAGACAGGCGGCGCTGTCCCCTGAACGTACATGTGACGCCGTACTCGTTCTCCAGCCCGAAAATGCGGCGGTCCATGAGTGAACATTACGCCCGATCCCCTGTGCTGAAACGGGGTTCGGCAGCACGGTTTGGATCATTTTCCGATGAAGCCGCAACCACCGCCCCCCTGCCGGGAGCTGCGAGGACCCGTCCGGTGGCCAGCAGAACCAGCAACGACACGCCCCCGGCGACCCCCGGCACGGCGAAACCCCACAAGGCCCCGCCCCGCTCCACGACCGGCCCCGCGAGGCCCGTTCCGACCGACGAACCCACCGTGAACGTCGTCACGAGCCAGGAGAACGCCTCGGTGACCGTACCGCGCGGCGCGTGCCGGTCGACGAGCACGAACGCACACGCGATGGCAGGCGCCAGGAACAGCCCGGCGAGCACCGTCAGCAGCACCATGGGAACCGGGCCGGGCAGCAGCGTCAACGGCACCTGACACGCCGCCAGAAGAGCGACCAGCACCTGGAGTCGACGCGCCGGCTCACCGGTCCACCGCCGTGCCCCGTACACCGTGCCGCCGATCAGGGCACCCAGCCCCAGGCCCGCCATCATCCAGCCGTACACCGCGTCACCGCCGTGCTCGTCCGCGTACGACACGGAGGTGACCGCCACCGAACCGAGCGCGCCGCCCACGAACAGGAAGGCCGCCAGCAGCGCCAGCAGCCCCGGCGAGCGCAACGCGCCCAGCCAGTGCGCCTCCCGCGGCGCCGACCGCCACGCGCGCGAGGGCGGCGACACGACCACGGAGAGCGCGCCCAGCACCCCGAGGACGTTCAGCACCAGCAACGCCGCCTGCGCCGACCACAGCGACGCGCACACCGTCAGCAGCAACGGCCCCACGGTGAACATGACTTCCTGGGCCACCGCGTCCATGGCGTAAGCGGTGTGCACCTGGTCCTCCTTGGGGAGAACCGACGACCACAGCGCCCGCAGACCACCCTCCAGCGGCGGGGTGAACAGACCGGCGGCGGCCACGGCGACGTACGAGAGGCCCAGCGGCTCGGTCCCGGTGAACGCGAACGCGGTCATCGCCAGCGCCGACAGGACGGCGGCCGGCAGCTGCACCCGCGGCTGCCCGTACAGGTCGACCAGCCGCCCCAGCACCGGCTGGCCCACGGCGTTCGCGACGCCGTACACCGCCGCCAGCGCGCCCGCGAGGCTGTAGCTGCCCCCCTCGGCGCGGATGAACAGCACGATCGCGATCGCCGCGATGGCGTTGGGCAGCCGCCCCACGAGCGTGCCGACGAGCAGCCGCGTCGCATGCCTCGCCCTGAGGATCTCCCCGTAGCCCGCGGCCATGATCCACCTTCCCGTCGGCGACAGCACCGAAGTGTTACGTATAACGTCCGTCGTCATACGTACCATGTGCGCTGTTCCCCAGTCCAGACGAAAGAGCAGGCACCCGGTGGCACGAGGAGGCAGCACCCGCCCCACCAGCCGTGACGTGGCCCAGGCCGCCGGCGTCTCCCAGGCCGCGGTCTCCCTCGTCCTCGGCGACAAATGGCGCGGCCGGGTCTCCGAGACAACCGCGCAACGCGTCCGCGAAGCCGCCCGCGACCTCGGCTACCGCCCCAACCTCGCCGCCCGCAACCTCCGCCTCGGCCGCACCCGCACCGTCCTCCTGGTCGTCCCCGCCCTCACCACCGAGTTCTTCGCCGGCGTCTACACCGGCGCCGCCCGCGTCGCCGCCACCCACGGCTTCGGCGTCGTCCTCTACCCCTCCCCCGAAGGCGTCGGCCCCGCCAAGAACCCCTTCGCCTCCGCCCAGGCCGCCCTCGACGGCGTCCTCGCCTCCTCCATGGCCGCCGACGCCCTCACCGCCATCCGCGGCGACCAACTCCCCCTCGTCATGCTCGACAGCGACCCCGAAGGCAGCCTCGGCGCCGCCACCGTGAACCTCGACATCACCGACGGCACCCACCAGGTCGCCGACCACCTCCTCGGCCTCGGCCACCGCCACTTCCTGCACCTGGCCGCGGACATCCCGTCCTGGACCTTCGAGGTACGCGCACGCGCCCTCGCGGAGCGGCTGTCCGCCGTACCCGGATCGTCACTACGGACAGCCCACACCCCGATGTCCATCGAAGGTGCCTTGGCGGCCACGGAAGCAGCCCTCGCAGCCCCCGGCCCCCACCACCCCACCGCCCTCGTCTGCGACGACGACAAACTCGCCGCCGGCGCCTACAAAGCCCTGCGCCGCCACGGCCTGCGCATCCCCGAGGACGTCTCCGTCACCGGCGTCGACGACATCGCCCTCGCCGCCGCCCTCGACCCCGAACTGACGACCGTACGACTGGACGCCGAACTCTTCGGAGAACGCGGCATGCAAGCCCTCCTGGCCGTCCTGGACGGCCGCACACCGGACGCCGGGGACATCCCGGTCGAACTCGTCGTCCGCGCCTCCACAGCCCCACCCAGCACCCCCTGAACGCCCTGTGCCCCGGCCGGGAGACCCGGGCCGGGGCACAGAAGGGAAAACACTCAGAACAACCGAAGCCGATCCTCAAGAGAAACCGATCCTCAAGACCGGACTACTACTCCTCCTCGGAGCTCTCCGCCTCGGTCTCCGCACCATCGGTCTCCAGCAACCGCGCCAGCTGACGACCCACGATCCGCTTGAACTTCCGCTGCTGCGGACGCGTACGGTCCAGCACCGCGACCTCCAGCCGCTCCGCCGGAATCTCCCGCTCCGTGCCGTTCGTGTCCCGCGACAGCGCCTGCACCGCGAGCTTCAGCGCCTCGGCCAGACTCATACCGTCCTGATGACGCTGATCCAGATAACTGCTGATCTGCTCAGCGTTGCCACCGACCGCGACCGAACCATGCTCGTCCACGATCGAACCGTCATGCGGCAGCCGATAGATCTGGTCACCCTCAGGCGTGTCACCGACCTCCGCCACGACCAACTCCACCTCGTACGGCTTCTCAGCCGCGGAGGAGAAGATCGTGCCCAGCGTCTGCGCGTACACGTTCGCCAGACCACGCGCCGTCACGTCATCACGGTCATAGGTGTACCCACGAAGATCGGCATACCGCACACCGCCGATCCGCAGGTTCTCGTACTCGTTGTACTTACCGGCGGCCGCGAAACCGATCCGGTCATAGATCTCGCTGAACTTGTGCAGCGCACGGGACGGGTTCTCACCGACGAACACAATGCCGTCGGCATACTGCAGCACAACCAGGCTGCGACCACGCGCGATGCCCTTACGGGCATACTCCGCCCGGTCGGCCATCGCCTGCTGGGGGGAGACATAGAACGGCGTCGACACCGGTTATCCGTCCCTTTCTGTAGAAGTCACTGCGATCACCCGGACAAGAACAGAACGCCCCGCGCCTACAGCAGCGCGGCCCGCGGACCGTCCGGCTGCTCCAGACGCCGCTCCAGGATCGAACGGGCGATCTCGGACGACTCCTCATCGGTCAGCCGACGGAAACCGTCCTCGGTGATCACGGTGACGATCGGATAGATCCGGCGGGCGACATCGGGACCACCGGTCGCCGAGTCGTCGTCAGCCGCGTCGTACAGAGCCTGCACCACGAGCGTGGTCGCCTGCTCCTCGCTCAGATCGTCACGGAACAGCTTCTTCATCGCACCGCGCGCGAAGATCGAGCCCGAACCGGTCGCAGCGTAGTTCTGCTCCTCGGAACGGCCACCCGTGACGTCGTACGAGAAGATCCGACCCCGCTCCCGGTCGACGTCATACCCCGCGAAGAGCGGCACGACGGCCAGCCCCTGCATCGCCATACCAAGGTTGGACCGAATCATGGTCGACAGCCGATTGGCCTTGCCCTCCAGCGACAGCTGAGCGCCCTCGACCTTCTCGAAGTGCTCCAGCTCCAACTGGAAGAGCTTCACCATCTCGACGGCGAGGCCGGCGGTGCCGGCGATACCGACGGCCGAGTACTCGTCCGCCGGGAACACCTTCTCGATGTCCCGCTGCGCGATGACATTCCCCATCGTCGCCCGACGGTCACCCGCGAGCACGACGCCCCCGGGGAACGTCACGGCCACGATGGTCGTCCCGTGCGGCGCCTCGATCACCCCCTGCACAGGCGGGAGTTGACGCTTACCGGGCAGCAGCTCCGGCTGGTGCTCGGAGAGGAAGTCCATGAAGGACGAGGACCCAGGCGTCAGGAAGGCAGCTGGTAGACGCCCGGTGATACGAGTGTTGGCTTCCACGCGATTCCTTCCACGTATGCTGCAGCCCGCCTTATGGCATCGGGCCGATCTTTGAACTGCCCCAGTGCGGCGTTGCAGCTGAAGCACAGTACGCCTCGGACCCTACCCGTCTTGTGGCAGTGATCCACATGTTCGGCGGGCGCCGCGAGGCAGATACAGCAGATGCCCCTCTGCGCCGAGACCATCGCGTCCAACTCCACAGGCGTCAGACCGTACTTGCGCTTGAAGTAGCTGGTCCGGTTCCGCTCTGCCCGGCACTCTCGGCAGTAACTTGCCCAACCGTCCGACGAGGTTTTGTTGCGCTCCCACTCAGAGTGAGGCTTCACCTCTTCGCACTGCGGGCACCGCTTGTGCCCTGACGGGACCGGAACCTTCTCGCGCACCTTCTTACCCTTGGCCTCCTGGCGCCGCCGGTAGTGCGCGGCACCGTACTCCGCCACGCACTCCCGACAGTGCACCTGGAGGCCATCCCGCCGATTCTTGTCCCGCGCGAATGCAGCAAGCGGCAGATCTCGTTGGCACTTTCTGCACTGCTTGGCGATCGGCTCGTCGGCCACCCTAGTCCCCCGCCACCTTCATTTCGAAGGCAAAATGGCCAAACGACCTTTACTCGCCACCTTTTTGCACGAAGGACCTCACGAAATCCTCGGCATTCTCCTCGAGTACGTCATCGATTTCATCGAGAACCGAGTCCACGTCATCGCTCAGCTTCTCGTGGCGCTCCTTGAGGTCCTCCGAGCCCTGCGCTTCCGCAGTCTGCTCCTCGGCCTCTTCCGTGGAGCGCGTCGCCTTCTGCTGGCCGCCGCCGGTGTCCTTGGTTGCCATAACCCTCACCCCGCTCGTTTCGCCCGACATGGTCGCCAGGTCGGCTATCCGCCGATCGGTGATGATCAGACCCTACAAGCCGGGTCTGACATCGGCCCCGCAGTTTCCTCAACGTGCGGGAGCCATCTCGATGATTCCCGGACAGGGGGATTTCCACCCTGCCCGGCCGACACTGCCCGGGTACCCGCTCAGCCGCCCGAAAGGACCCTGACCAGGTCTTCCGCCGTGCGACAGCGGTCCAGGAGCTCCTTGACGTGATTTCGCGTTCCGCGTAGTGGTTCGAGGGTTGGGACCCGCTGGAGGGAGTCCCGGCCCGGGAGGTCGAAGATGACCGAGTCCCAGGAGGCCGCGGCGACGTCGTCGGCGTACTGCTCCAGGCAGCGGCCGCGGAAGTAGGCGCGGGTGTCCTCCGGGGGCTTGGTACGGGCGCGCTCGACGTCGGCCTCGTCCAGGAGCCGCTTCATGCGGCCGCGGGCCGCGAGGCGGTTGTAGAGGCCCTTCTCGGCGCGTACGTCGGCGTACTGGAGGTCGAGGAGGTGGAGCTTCGCCGCGTCCCAGTCCAAGCCGTCCCGGCGGCGGTAGCCCTCCATGAGCTCCCGCTTGGCGACCCAGTCGAGTTCGCCCGCGAGACTCATGGGGTCGTTCTCGAGTCGGTTGAGAGTGTCTTCCCAGCGGGCGAGGACGTCCTTGGTCTGTTCGTCGGCGTCGGCGCCGAAGCGCTCCTCCACGTATTTGCGGGAGAGCTCGAAGTACTCCATCTGGAGTTGGACCGCGGTGAGTGTCCGGCCGCTGCGGAGGGTGACCAGCCGTTGCAGGGTCGGGTCGTGGGAGACCTGGTGGAGGGTGCGGACGGGCTGGTCCACGGCCAGGTCCACGGCGATGAAGCCGTCCTCGATCATGGAGAGGACGAGGGCGGTCGTGCCGAGTTTCAGGTAGGTCGAGATCTCCGACAGGTTCGCGTCGCCGATGATCACGTGCAGGCGGCGGTACTTCTCGGCGTCGGCGTGCGGCTCGTCGCGGGTGTTGATGATCGGGCGCTTGAGGGTGGTCTCCAGGCCTACCTCGACCTCGAAGTAGTCGGCGCGCTGGCTGATCTGGAAGCCGTGTTCGTGGCCGTCCTGGCCGATGCCGACGCGGCCGGCGCCGGTGACGACCTGGCGGGAGACGAAGAAGGGGGTGAGGTGGCGCACGATGTCGGAGAAGGGGGTTTCCCGCTTCATCAGGTAGTTCTCGTGCGTGCCGTAGCTGGCGCCCTTGTTGTCGGTGTTGTTCTTGTAGAGGTGGATCGGCTGGGCGCCGGGGAGCTGGGCGGCGCGTTCGGCGGCCTCGGCCATGATGCGTTCGCCGGCCTTGTCCCAGAGGACGGCGTCGCGGGGGTTGGTGACTTCGGGGGCGCTGTATTCGGGGTGTGCGTGGTCGACGTAGAGGCGCGCGCCGTTGGTGAGGATGACGTTGGCGAGGCCGATGTCCTCGTCGGTGAGCTGGCTGGAGTCGGCGGCCTCGCGGGCGAGGTCGAAGCCTCGCGCGTCCCGTAGCGGGTTCTCCTCCTCGAAGTCCCAGCGGGCCCGGCGGGCCCGGTGCATCGCCGCCGCGTAGGCGTTGACGATCTGGGACGAGGTGAGCATGGCATTGGCGTTGGGGTGGCCGGGGACGGAGATCCCGTACTCCGTCTCGATGCCCATTACTCGCCGTACGGTCATGCGGCCCTCCTTGCCCGGCGGCGCCCTCGGTCGGGGGCGGCGCTCAAGTACCGCTGGCGCTCCGGTGCGTGTGCGGTGCCCGTCCCCGCACTGCGCGACTCGGCGGTACCGAAGAGCCTAGAACGGCTTTGCGCTGGTGGGGAGATCATTTGCGTCATTGCCTTGCATGCTCTTGGTGGGACGGTGTCCTGAAAAACAGTCGGCTGCGGGTACCCGGTGAGGGCACCCGCAGCCGCCCTGTTTTTTACAGGTACTGTCCGGTGTTCGCCACCGTGTCGATGGAGCGTCCGGTGTCGGCGCCCTGCTTTCCGGTGATGAGGGTACGGATGTAGACGATCCGTTCGCCCTTCTTTCCGGAGATGCGGGCCCAGTCGTCGGGGTTGGTGGTGTTGGGGAGGTCCTCGTTCTCCTTGAACTCGTCCACGCATGCCTGGAGGAGGTGGGAGACGCGGAGGCCCTTTGAGTTGTGGTCGAGGAAGTCCTTGATCGCCATCTTCTTGGCGCGGCCCACGATGTTCTCGATCATGGCGCCGGAGTTGAAGTCCTTGAAGTAGAGGACTTCCTTGTCGCCGTTGGCGTAGGTGACTTCCAGGAAGCGGTTTTCCTCGGATTCGGCGTACATGTGCTCGACGGCCGTCTGGATCATGCTTTCGACGGTGGTCGTCCTGCTGCCGCCGTGCTCTCCGAGGTCGTCGGAGTGGAGCGGGAGGCGTTCGGTGAGGTACTTGCCGAAGATGTCCTTGGCGGCCTCGGCGTCGGGACGTTCGATCTTGATCTTCACGTCCAGGCGGCCGGGGCGCAGGATGGCGGGGTCGATCATGTCCTCGCGGTTGGAGGCGCCGATGACGACCACGTTCTGCAGGCCTTCCACGCCGTCGATCTCGGCGAGGAGCTGGGGGACGATGGTGTTCTCCACGTCCGAGCTGACGCCGGATCCGCGGGTGCGGAAGAGGGATTCCATCTCGTCGAAGAAGACGATGACGGGGGTGCCTTCGGAGGCCTTCTCGCGTGCACGCTGGAAGACGAGGCGGATCTGTCGCTCGGTCTCGCCGACGTACTTGTTGAGGAGTTCGGGGCCCTTGATGTTGAGGAAGAAGCTCTTGCCCTGGGCCTGTCCGGTGACCTCGGCGACCTTTTTGGCCAGCGAGTTGGCGACGGCCTTGGCGATGAGTGTCTTGCCGCATCCGGGGGGTCCGTAGAGCAGGACGCCCTTGGGCGGGCGGAGTTCGTGCTCCTTGAACAGGTCCGGGTAGAGATACGGCAGTTCGACCGCATCGCGGATGGCTTCGATCTGGCCGCCGAGGCCGCCGATCTGTTCGTAGCCGATGTCGGGGACTTCTTCGAGGACGAGTTCTTCGACCTCGCTCTTCGGAACGACTTCGTAGACGTAGCCGGAACGGGGTTCGAGCAGCAGGGCGTCGCCGGGGCGGATGGTGATGTCCAGCAGTGGCTCGGCGAGCCGCACCACCCGCTCCTCGTCGGTGTGCCCCTGTACGAGGGCGCGTTCGCCGTCCTCGAGGATTTCCTTGAGGGTGACGATGTCGCCGACGCTCTCGAACTCCATGGCCTCGACCACGTTGAGCGCTTCGTTGAGCATCAGTTCCTGGCCGCGCCGGAGCTCTTCGAGGTCGACGCTGGGGCTGACGTTCACCCGGAGTTTGCGTCCTCCGGTGAAGATGTCGGCGGTGCCGTCCTCGTTGGCCTGAAGGAACACTCCGAAGCCGGCCGGGGGCTGTGCGAGCCGGTCGACTTCTTCCTTGAGGGCCACGATCTGGTCGCGGGCCTCGCGGAGCGTGTTCGCGAGTCGCTCGTTCTGGGCGGACACGCCGGCCAGATTGGTCTGCAACTCGACGATCCGCTCTTCGAGAATCCTCGTGTGCCGCGGAGAGTCGGCGAGCTTGCGTCGCAGGACGGCGATCTCCTGCTCAAGGTAGGCAATCTGCCCGGCCGGGTCGTCGGACCCTCGTCCCGGGCGGATGCCGCGGTTCATGTCGTCGTCGTGGGCTGCCACGGTCCTCACCTCCTCCAAGGGGAGCTGGACGCTTCCAGACCCTACCTGGGTGGGTGTCGATTGAAACCCCTAGATCACAAACAGTGTCAAGGTGTGTCGTCGGTCACCCTGCGCTCTCCCTCACGCCGTCTGAATACCCAGTCAACGCCATTCAGAAGCGGACTGTTCCAAGGCGGGAGTGCTCGAAATGTTCCATGGGCGGCGCGAGTTGCTCGCAGCGCCGCCGGTCGGGGGGCTGCGGCTCCGGCGGATCGGGCCATCGGCGGCCATCCCGCGCGGGCGTGGCGTGGGTCGGGTGGTGGCGGGGTGGTGATGACGGAGCGTGTGCGGGCGGATGGGGTGCGTCACGGCGGCGCGGGCCCGTGGGGGGCCGGGGTGGGCCGTCGGGGCTGTGGCACGGGGGGCGCACGGGTGTGGGCCGGGGGCTTGTCCGACCGGTGTGCGAGTGGGGTTCGAGGTGCTTGCGAAGGGTGTTCGACGTGGCTTCCAGGCGGCCTCCGCCGGCCGGGCTCCTCGACGGGGGTCTGTCAGTCGGCGGAGGTAGGGTCGGGGGTGTTGAGCACTGGAGGTGGCGGGAGACGTGAGCGTGCAGCAGGAGGCCGTGGTGGACGGTGAGGCTCTGGAGGTCTGGATCGACCAGGATCTCTGTACCGGCGACGGCATCTGTGTCCAGTACGCGCCCGAGGTGTTCGAGCTGGACATCGACGGCCTGGCGTATGTGAAGGGCGCGGGCGACGAGCTGCTTCAGGCCGAGGGCGCGACGACGCCGGTCCCGCTGCCGCTGCTGACGGATGTGGTGGACTCGGCCAAGGAGTGTCCGGGCGAGTGCATCCATGTGCGCCGGGTGTCGGACCGGGTCGAGGTGTACGGGCCCGACGCGGGGTGAGCTGAGCCGGGGGGCGCGGGCGTCAGACGCTCTGTGCGCCGGCGGGGGTGGAGCGGACGAACGCGCCGTTCTTCCACTGCCACTTCACACTGGCCTTCACGTCCGGGCAGCAACTGGGTACGGAGTCCGAGGAGTAGCCGAGTGTGTCGGCGAGGACGGTCGCGTCGGAGACGGAGACGGTCTTGACGGTGGTGCGGTCCTTGGGGTCGATCAGGGTCGCCACGACGCGGGGGGTCTTGGTGTCGGCGGCCTGGGTGAGGACATAGACCCCGTCGGGCGGGGTGCCCATGGGGGCGTCGCAGTGGACGACGGCCACGGTTTCCGGTCGGCCGTCGCCGTCGAGGTCGCCGGTGGCCTTCTTCACCACGAGGGCTTTGACCGGGCCGCAGTCGATCGGGAAGTCGACGCGGGCGGCGTTCGGGGCGGTGGCGCTCGCGGGGGCTTTCTGGGCCTGCGGGCCGGCGGCCTGTGCGGCGGTGGCCGGGTTCGGCTGGAGCACCGAGGAGAGGGCCACGACGCCTGCTACGGCCGTGGCGGTGGCGACCCAGTGGATGGGGCGGGTGTGCGTGTGAGCGAGTTCCGGAACCGCGGATTGCTGCACTAGGGGTGACTCCCGAGAGGGCTGTGGCGGTGGGGGTGTCCCGCATGGTGCCACACGTCACAGGGGAGCGGAACGGCGGGGTCGGTGCTTGTCGGCCCGGGGTCTCGGGGTCCGCTGCGTCGGCAACGAAAAGGCGCCGGGGCCGAGTTCCGGCGCTGTGTCGGGAACTCGGCCGCGGCGCGGTTGCGTTGTACGCGGCCCGGGGCCGTCTCAGCGGCCGGAGCCTCCGTCGGCGTTGGGGCCGGCGTAGTCCTCGCCGTAGGCGCCCTTGGCGGGGCGGCGGCGGCGCATGGGCGGCTCGACGCCGTCCGCGAGGCGGCGGGCGGTGAGGAGGAAGCCGGTGTGGCCGATCATCCGGTGGTCCGGGCGGACGGCGAGGCCCTCGATGTGCCAGTTGCGGATCATCGACTCCCAGGCGGTCGGCTCGTTGAAGGAGCCGATCTCGCGGATGGACTCGACGGTCCGGGCGAGCTGGGTGGTGGTGGCGACGTAGCAGCACAGGATGCCGCCGGGGACGAGTGCCTTGGAGACGGCCTCCAGGCATTCCCAGGGGGCGAGCATGTCGAGGATGACGCGGTCGACGTCGGTGTCGGACAGGTTGTCCTGGAGGTCGCCGACGGTGAGCTGCCAGGCGGGGTGCGGGCCGCCGAAGTAGCGCTCGACGTTCTGCTGGGCGATCTCGGCGAAGTCCTCGCGGCGCTCGTAGGAGTGCAGCATGCCCTGGTCGCCGATGGCGCGCAGCAGGAAGCTGCTGAGCGAGCCGGAGCCGACGCCGGCCTCGACGACGCGGGCGCCGGGGAAGATGTCGGCGAAGGCGAGGATCTGTCCCGCGTCCTTGGGATAGACGACGGCTGCCCCGCGGGGCATGGACAGGACGTAGTCGGGGAGCAGGGGGCGCAGCGCGAGGTAGGCGACGTTCCCGGTGGTGCGGACAACGCTGCCCTCGGGAGCACCGATCAGTTCGTCGTGCGGGAAGGAACCCTTGTGGGTGTGGAAGTTCTTCCCGGC
>JABFXD010000489.1 GCA_013361925.1 Streptomyces sp.
CCCGGTCGCCCTGCTCCACTTCGACGCCCACCTCGACACCTGGGACACCTACTTCGGCGCCGAGTACACGCACGGCACGCCGTTCCGGCGGGCGGTGGAGGAGGGCATCCTCGACACGTCCGCGCTCTCCCACGTGGGTACGCGCGGGCCCCTGTACGGCAAGCAGGACCTGACCGACGACGAGAAGCTGGGCTTCGGCATCGTGACGTCGGCGGACGTCTACCGCCGCGGCGCCGACGAGGTGGCCGACCAGCTGCGCCAGCGCATCGGCGACCGCCCCCTCTACATCTCCATCGACATCGACTGCCTGGACCCGGCCCACGCCCCCGGCACGGGCACGCCCGAGGCGGGCGGCATGACCTCGCGCGAGCTGCTGGAGATCCTGCGCGGCCTGGCCTCCTGCAACCTCGTCTCGGCCGACGTCGTCGAGGTGGCCCCCGCGTACGATCACGCGGAGATCACGTCGGTGGCCGCGTCCCACACGGCGTACGAACTGACCACGATCATGTCCCGCCAGATCGCCCAGGAGAAGGCAGCGAAGTGACCCACGACCACGACCTGGTGCTCCGCCCGACGGAAGCGCAGACCGCCGCCGCCCTGAACCCGCCCGCCGGCCGGAACGGCGGAGACCTGGTCGTGGAGACGCTGGCCGCGCTCGGCACGACGACGGTCTTCGGCCTGCCGGGCCAGCACGCGCTCGGCATGTTCGACGCGCTGCGGCGCAGCGATCTGCGCTATGTGGGCCTGCGGGTGGAGAACAACGCGGGGTTCGCGGCGGACGCGTACGGCCGCATCACGGGCGAGGCGGCCCCGCTGCTCCTCTCGACCGGCCCGGGCGCGCTGACGTCCCTGGCCGCGCTTCAGGAGGCGGCGGCGGCGTCGGCCCCTGTTCTCGCGATCAGCAGCCAGATCCCTTCCGCCGGTCTGGGCGGCGGCCGCCACGGTTACCTGCACGAACTCCCGGACCAGTCCGCCTCCTTCCGCGGGGTGGTGAAGTCGGTCCACACCGTCCGCACCCAGTCGCAGATCCCGTCCGCGATCGAGGCGGCCTGGAAGTCGGCGCTGACCGCCCCGCACGGCCCGGTGTGGGTGGAGATCCCGCAGGACGTGCTGCTGGCTCCCACGCGGATCCCCGTGGTGACGGGCGGCGACGCGTTCCCTGAGGAACTCCCGCCGCGGGTCGAACTGACGGCGCTGGCGGCGGACTTGCTGTCCAAGGCGGCCCGCCCGGCGATCATCGCGGGCGGGGGAGTCGTACGCTCGGACGCCTCGCGCAAGCTGCGCCAGCTGGCGGAGCTGCTCCAGGCCCCGGTGGTGACGACGCCGGGCGGCAAGGGAGCGTTCCCCTGGAACCACCCCCTGTCCCTCCAGTCCTGGATCGAGGACCGGTACGTCACGGACTTCCTGGAGGAGGCGGACGTCCTGCTGGTGGTGGGTTCGGGACTGGGTGAACTGTCCTCCAACTACCACACGTTCAAGCCCCGGGGCCGGGTCATCCAGATCGAGGCGGACCTCGGCAAACTGGAGTCCAACCACCCGGCACTGGGCATCCACGCGGACGCGCGACTGGCGTTGCAGGCCCTGCTGGAGACGGTGGGGAGGCGGACCGACGAAGGCGCTCCGGAGCGGGTGCGCGAGGTGCTCACGAAGGTCGCCGAGCGTATCGCCTCGCAGGAACTCACTCTGGAACAGGACGTGTTGGCGTCGGTGCGCAAGGCGCTCCCCGCCGATTCCCCGTCCTTCTGGGACATGACGATCCTCGCGTACTGGGCCTGGTCCGCCTTCGACGCCAAGGGCCCCAACCTCCTCCACTCCGCCCAGGGCGCCGGCGGCCTCGGCTACGGCTTCCCGGCGGCGCTGGGCGCGGCGGTGGCCGACGGTTCGCGTCCGGTGCTGGCGGTGTCGGGGGACGGGGGTGCGCTGTACTCGATCGCGGAGTTGGCCACCGCCCGCCAGTACGACCTGAACGTGACGTGGCTGATCGTCGACGACGGCGGCTACGGCATCCTGCGTGAGTACATGACGGACGCGTTCGGCGAGGCGACGGCGACGGAACTGACACGGCCGGACTACGTGGCCCTCGCCGAGTCCTTCGGGGTACCGGGGGTGCGGACGACGCCGGAGACGCTGGAGGCGGACCTGGCGAAGGCACTGGCCGCGCCTGGGCCTTCGGTGGTCGTACTCCCGGCGGTGCTGCGGATGTTCGCGCCGACCCATCTGGGCTGAGCTACGGTGTGCCCATGACGACCCAGGGCCCGGGCAGGACCGCCGGATGGGCGAAGGCCCTCGCGGTGTTCGTGTTTCTGGTGCCGCTGCCCCTCGTGATCTGGTTCATGGCGTCGTACCCGCGGTCCTGACCCTCAGGTAGTAGAACCGCGTCGTCTGTACCGCGTTCTGGTTGTCGTCGCTGACGAGCAGGACCTTCCAGGCGCCCTTGGCGTGGCCTGTGATCGTCATGCCCTCGATGTTGTCGAGGAGCGGGTTCGGCTGGGGCTGCTTGGCGGTGGCGCCGAGGGTGGGGCAGGCGGCGATGTCCGTGAGGAGGGTCTTGCGCAGCGGGCGGGTGCCGTCCTGGCCGGTGAGGTACTCCACCCCGCTGGTGTCCGTGGCGTGGCGCGGGTCGGCCAGGTAGAGGCGGACCGTGTTGCCGACGCCG
>JABFXD010000934.1 GCA_013361925.1 Streptomyces sp.
CGCGGGGTCGGCGTCGGGTGCGCTGTCGTCGAGCCAGCCGGCCCGCACCGCCTCGGCGGTCTCCTGCTCGACCTCGGTGAGGCGCTGGCGCAGATGCCCGACCTCGCTGCGGGCGCGCTGGGCCTCGGTGGCGGCGGCGGTGGCGTCCCGGTGCGCGGACTCGCCGACCTCCTGAAGGGCGGCGGAGCGCTCCTCCTCCTCGTTGGCGAGGGTCTCGGCGCTCTCGGCGGCCGCGTGCAGGGCTCGTACGAGGTCCACGGCGGCCTTGGCACGGGCGGCCAGCGCGGGGGCCGCGTCCCGCTCGGCCTCCTGGATCGCGGCGGACACGCGGGCGACACGGTCGGCGGCGGCGCGGTGGCGCAGGACGGCCTCGGCGGCCTGCCAGGCCGAGTGCAGTGTGCGGGCCTCGGCGAGCTCGCGCTTCTGTGCGGCGGCGGACTTCTCGGCCCCGGCGAGGGCCAAGGAGGCGTGCCGGTAGGCGAGTTCGGCGGCGATCAGCGCGCTGCGCTCACGCGCCCCCTCGGCATGCGTGACGGCGTAGGCGGCCGCGGTGACCCGCTGGGCGAGGTCGGCGGCGCGCACCCGCTCCTGGGCGCCGCGCGCGGAGAGCCGCCGGGCCAGGGTGCGCGTACGGCGCTCGGCTCCGGCGTGGATGTCACGCGCGCGGGCCCGTGCTTCGGCCGCCTCGACGATCCGCCCGAGCAGATCGACCGACCCGGCCGTGAAGTCCCGTTCGGCGATCAGTTCGGCGCGTCGGCCCAGCTTGTTGCCGAAGCCGCTGACCAGGTCGGCGAGTCCGTCGGTGTCCCGGGTGTCGGTCACGGCCCGCAGCAGCAGGTCGGTGAAGTCGGAGTCCTTCTTGACCGCGAAGAGACCGGCGGCCTCACCCTCGTCGGCGTTCATCTCCCGCTGGTAGCGGAAGAGTTCGGGGTCGAGGCCGAGGTCGCCGAGGTGCTCGATCCAGCGGTCGTGGATCTCCTCCCAGTGCACCTCCAGGTGCGGATACGCCTTGCCCGCCTCGGTGATGGCGTCCCTGAAACCCTTCATGGTGCGCCGACGCCCCTGCGCCCCGGACGCGCCCTCGACGGGCGGCCGTACGGCGGTGGACTCGGCGACCGGCAGATTGTCCAGGGAGAGCCCGGGCCCGGGCCGGAAGGAGTACCAGGCCTCGGCGAACTTCCGCGGGTCGTTGGAGACCTGCCGCCCCCGCCACTCGCTGGCCTTGCCGACGACCACGCACTCACCGGTCAGCGTGTGCTGCCACTCCAGCGCGACGTGCCCGCAGTCGTCGGCGAGCAGGAACTTGCGCAGCACGCCGGAGCTGGCGCCGCCCAGGGTGTTGCGGTGACCGGGCAGCATCACCGAGAAGATCAGCTTGAGCAGTACGGACTTGCCGCCGCCGTTCTCCAGGAAGAGCACGCCGGCGGGTGCCGGGCGGCGCGGCGGGCCGACCGGCTCCTCCTCGAAGAACTCCGCCTGGGCGGGCGCGGGGTCGGGCACGACATCGCCCACGCCCCGCAGGTCAAGCACGGTGTCGGCGTAGCGCGCACCGGCGGGACCGATGGAGTAGAGGCGGACCCGGGACAGCTCGTACATGGCGGACTCTCGTAAGTCTTCGGCAGGTGGGGGGAGTTCAGGACGGGGAAGGCGTGTGGAACGGCAGACCGGCGTCGGCCACCAGCTCCAGGTCCTCGGTGTTCTCCGCGGGCAGCAGCGTCGGTGTTCCGTCGGTGACCGGGACGACGCCCAGCTCCAGCAGCTCGGCCATGGCGGCGCTGCCGGCCATGTCACGGACCTGGAGCTGATAGCGGGCCGTGGTGCGGTACGTACCGCCGTTGTCGTCGCCGGTGCGCTGGAGGAAGCCGGAGTCGGTGAGGAACGCGGCGGCCTTGCCGACGATGCCGGTGGTCGAACCGGCGAGGCGGCGGGCGTCCTTGGTGGCGCCGGTGGCGCTGCGTCTCGCCCAGATCCGCCAGGCCGACTCCAGGCCGGGTGCCTCGGTGGCGGGGTCGGTGTTCTCGCCCACCTCCTCGGCGCGCTCCTCCAGGCGCCGGCACGCCTGCCGGACGAACGCGTCGACGCCGTTGACGCTGACGCGTCCGATGTAGCCGTCGTCGGCGAGGTCCTCGGGGCGCGGGTAGGCCATGGCGGCGACGGCGAGATGGGCGAGGCCGTGCAGGAACCGGTCGCTGCCGTCGGCGGAGGTCCGACGCGCGTAGTCGCCCATCCGCACGGCGAACACGGAGTCCTCGGCGGCGGTCACCGCCATCCCCGCGCGCGGGGACACCTCCAGGACGACGAGCCCGAGCCCGGTGGCCACGGCGTCGGCGAGCCGCGCGAACGCCCCGTCCTCCCGGTAGCGCCGCAGCAGGTCGGTGTACTCCTGGTCGCGGGCCGGCTGGAGCTTGGGCTGAAGGCCGAAGGCGACGAGCCGAGCCGCGTCGGCGGCGTCGGCGGGCGTGACGGCGGCGGAGACGGGGACGGGCCCGGCTTCCGGCTCACTCCACTCGACGTGCTCTGTCACGGTCGGTCTCCTCGGTCCACTGTTCCTCGACTCATGCTGCTTCAGTCCTGTCCGCCGCCATGCCCACCGCGTCCAGCAGGGCCGTCCCGACGATGAGATCCGCCCCGCCGAACTCCGGATCGTCCAGCTCG
>JABFXD010000593.1 GCA_013361925.1 Streptomyces sp.
ACCTTCTCGGACGGCACGAGCCGCCGCTACGACCTCGTCGTCGGCGCCGACGGCCTCGGCTCCGCCACCCGCCGGATGATCGGCGTCACCGACGAGCCCCGGCCCACCGGCATGGGCATCTGGCGTGCCCCGGCGCCCCGGCCCACCGGGGTCCGCCGCACCGAGATGGTCTACGCCGGCCGGTGCTTCATCGCCGGGTACTGCCCGACCAGCGAGGACACGGTCTACGCGTACCTCGTCGAACCCGCCCGCGACCGGGCCTCGATCGACCCGGCGGCGTACGCCGACGAGATGCGGGCGCTCAGCGAGGGGTACGGCGGCGCGTGGGACGAGATCCGCGAGGCGCTGACCGATCCGACGGTCGTCAACTACACCTGGTTCGACCGGCACCTGGTGGAGGGGCCGTGGCACCGCGGCCGGGTCGTGCTGGTCGGCGACGCCGCGCACTGCTGTCCGCCCACGCTCGCCCAGGGTGCCGCGATGTCCCTGGAGGACGTCCTGGTCCTCGCCGAGCTGCTGACCGGCCTGGACGACTGGACCGCTGACCCCCTCGACCGGCTCCTCACCGACTTCCACACCCGGCGGCTGCCCCGGGTACGCCTGGTCGTCGACGCCTCCGTCCAGCTCGGCCAGTGGCTGCTGGACGGGGTGCGCGACGCGGACGTGCCCGGACTGATGCACCGCACCATGACGGCTCTCAAGGACCTCCCGTGACCACGCGCTCCACTCCGGTTCCGACGATCGACGTCCACGCCCACCTCGTCCTCCCGGAGATCGAGGAGGCCGCCGCCGGTCACCCCGGCCCCGGTCTCGCCGAGGCCCGCGCCCTGGACGCCCGCCGCAACGGCCCCGCGGCCCTCGCGGTGAACGGCCCCATGGTCGGCGCCCGCATCCCGCGGCTGACGGACGCCGCCGTGCGCCTGGCGGCGATGGACGCACAGGGCGTGGACATCCAGCTGGTCAGCCCCTCCCCCTCGCACTACCACTACTGGGCGGGCCCCGAACTGGCCGCGACCATCTGCAGACTGGCGAACACCGGCACCGCCGACCACTGCGCCAAGGCCCCCGAGCGGCTGTACGGCCTCGGCCTCGTCCCGCTCCAACACCCGGACCTGGCCGTCGAGTTGCTCGACCACGCACTCGACCTGGGCCTACGAGGCGTCGAGATCTCCTCGCACGCCCCTGGCCGCGAACTGTCGGACCCGGCGTACGCACCGTTCTGGTCCCGGGCCGAGCAGACCGGTGCCCTCGTCCTCCTGCACCCCTTCGGCTGCACGCTCGACGAGCGCCTGGACCAGTGGTACCTGTCCAACACCGTCGGCCAGCCCACGGAGAACGCCACCGCGCTCTCCCACCTGATCTTCTCCGGCGTCCTGGACCGCCATCCGGGGCTGCGGCTGATCGCGGCGCACGGCGGCGGCTATCTGCCCACCCACATCGGCCGCTCCGACCACGCCTGGCGGGTCCGGCCCGACGCGCGGGGCTGCGCCCGGGAGCCCAGCAGCTATCTGCGCCGGCTGTACTTCGACTCCCTCGTCCACGACCCGGCCGTGCTGCGCGCCCTCGTCGCCGCCGCGGGCGCCGACCGCGTTCTGCTCGGCTCCGACTTCCCCTTCGACATGGGCACGGACGATCCGCTGGGCGCGCTGCGCGCGGCGGGCCTGTCCGACGCCGACTTCGAGGCCGTACGAGGCAAGAACGCGGCCGACCTCCTCCGGAAGGACTGACACCATGCGCCTGCTCACCCACCTTCGGCACGTCGACCTCGCCGTGCCCGACTACGACAAGCAGCTCGACTTCTACGCCGGCGTCTGGGGCCTGACCAAGGTGGAGGAGGACTCCGGTATCTCCTTCCTGGCCGCCGAGGGCAGCCCCGAGCGCTATGTGATCCGGCTGCGCAAGGCCGAGGAGAAGCGTCTCGACCTGGTCTCCTACGGCGCGGCTTCGGCCACCGACGTGGACACGCTGGCCGAGCGACTCCTCGCCGGTGGCGTGCAGTTGATCTCCCAGCCGGGCAAGGTCGACACCCCCGGAGGCGGCTACGGCTTCCGCTTCTTCGACGTCGACGGGCGGACCATCGAGGTCTCCGCGGACGTCGAGGTGCGCCGGCACCGCAGGATCGAGGAGAAGGAGTCGATCCCGGTCAAGCTGTCGCACGTCGTCCTCAACTCCCCCGATCTGAACCGCACTCGGGAGTGGTACGAGACCCACCTCGGCTTCCGTCTCTCCGACACGCTGTCCTCACCCCACATGGGCGAGGTCATGCACTTCATGCGGATCAGCAACCAGCACCACTCCATGGCCATCGCGCAGGGCCCGCACACCGCGCTGCACCACGTGTCCTTCGAGATGCGCGGCATCGACGAGTACATGCGCGGCTCGGGCCGGGTGATGCGCTCCGGGGCCCGCAAGGTCTGGGGTCCTGGCCGGCACATGGCGGGCGACAACACCTTCACGTACTTCCTCGACCCGCACGGCAACACCGTCGAGTACACGACGGAGTTGGAGAACCTCGACGAGGACACCTGGCACCCGCACGTCTACGACTTCTCGCAGCCCGAGGTCACCGACCAGTGGGGCACCGCGAACCCGATGAACGAGCTGGTCGCCAAGGAGTCGTTCAACGACGTCGACCGCGGCTGCTTCGTCGCCCC
>JABFXD010000294.1 GCA_013361925.1 Streptomyces sp.
CCGCGCGACTGGCGGCCCGGTCTTGACGTGGCGGGCTACTGGTGGCCGTACGACGTCTCCACCCAACTCCCCCCGGAGGTACGGGACTTCCTCGACGCCGGCCCGCCACCCGTCTTCGTCGGCCTCGGCAGCGCCACGGTGCCCGACCCCGAACGCCTCAGCGCCGAGATCGTGCGGGCACTGCGCCGGGCAGGGCTACGCGGGGTCTTCCAGCAGGGCTGGGCGGGCCTCGCGGCCGACGGCGACGACATGCTGACCGTCGGCGAGCTCGCCCACTCGGCGCTCTTCCCGCACATGGCCGCCGTGGTCCATCACGCGGGCGCGGGGACGACGGGCGCGGGCTTGCGGGCGGGGGTGCCCGCGGTACCCGTACCGATCCAGTTCGACGCGGGCTTCTGGTCGGAGCGGCTGGTCAAACTGGGCGTGACTCCAGGCGCGGTACCGCTGCGCCGCCTGACCACGGACAGACTGGCGTCGGCACTGATGAGGATCACGCGCGACGACAGGTACCGGCAGCGGGCACGGGAACTCGGGGCGCGCATTCGCAAGGAGGACGGGGTAGCTCCCGTACTGGAGGCAGTGAACTGTCTAAGCGGCTGAGCGCATGACGCCGTAAAGGGGCGCGGGGAACTGCGCGACCAGCCACAGCGGCGCCGCACAAAACATCAGTCCTCCCACCCCACCGGCCGCAAAATCGCCAACAACTGCCGCACCAGTTCCTCCACCACCTCATCCAACGACGCGTCCACCCACCCCGAGCTCCAGTCATGGAGCAGACCGTTCACGGCCCCGATGAACGCCGTGGCCGGCAGCCGGTAGTCCCGAGGCGCCGCCTCCCCCCGGGCCACCGCCGCCCCCGCCTCCGCACACACCAGCTCCACCCACCGCGCCCGCCGAGCCAGCCGTTGCTCCTCCAACTGCGGACTGACCCCGATGATCTCGACAAACGTGATCCGAACACGGCGCGGATCGCCGGTGACATTCGCGGCGTACGCACGGAAGATCGCCGCGACCCGCTCGGCCAGCGGCAGCGCCTGCGCGTCGGTCACCGCCGCCACCACCGCCTCCTCCGCCCAGCCGTTGACCTGGAGATGCAGCGCGGCGAGGACGTCCTCCAGCGTGCGGAACTCCTCGTAGAACTGCCGCGTGGACAGCCCGGCGGCCTCGCTGAGCGCGGCGACGGTCGTGTTGCGGTAGCCCGGCGTGTCGCCGAACAGCTGGAGCGCGGCGTCCAGGAAACGCCGGCGCCGTTCCGCCTGCCGCTCCTCGGCGGTCTTGCCGCCGTAGCGGCCGGTCGGCGCCTTGAGCCTGCCCGCCACGGTCACCTCCGTTGATCGTCCAGTGGCTCGCCAATTTTGTCGTGCACGCAGTCTTGTGGACAGGGCGCCTCTTCCTTACTTTTCAGTAAGTTGACTCTGAAAGCATCCGTGTTCAGTTTCCGAGCCGCCTTTCCGACCCCGCCTTGGCATGCCCCACTCATGAACCCCACTCAGAGGAGAGAGCCGTCATGCCTGCCTTCAGACCCCGTCACCTGTGTGCCCTGGCCGCAGCCGTCGTCCTGACCGCCACCGCCCCGGCGACCGCGGCCTCCGCCGCGGACGCCGCCGCCCTGCGCGAGGTGCTGTTCGTCGGCAACAACTGGGACGGCACCGCCGACGTCCTCCAGTCCAGCGGCAGTCTGGCCAAGGTCGGCCGGATCAACGTCATCCCCGACAAGGACGCGCGGATGGCGGAGATCAACGCCGACCCGATCAAGTGGATCTACTTCATGGCGATCCGCAACGGCGTCGGCGAGGGCCACGACCAGTTCGTCGACGACATGTACACCACGCCGGACGGCGCCTCGGTGGTCGTCTCCCGGCCGAGCTTCGCCGATGTCGTGTCGATCAACCTGGCCACCGGAGCCATCAACTGGCGCTTCCCGGTGTCGGGTTACCGCTCGGACCACATGGCGGTCTCCCCCGACGGCACCCGGGTCGCGGTGTCCGCGTCGACCGCGAACACCGTGCACGTCCTCGACATCAACACCGGCAAGCAGGTCGGCAAGTTCGCCACCGGTGACAAGCCGCACGAGAACATCTTCACCAAGGACGGCAAGTACATCTACAACATGGCGATCGGTGACGTGAACACGGACACCGACGCCCCGTGGCTGGACTGGACGAAGGGCGACCGGCACATCACGGTCGTCGACGCGACGACGTACCAGCAGGTCAAGACCATCGACATGCGGCCGAAGCTGGACGCGCTCGGTCTCACCGACTACTCCGACGCGGTCCGCCCGGCCGTGTTCTCCCCGGACGAGTCGAAGCTGTACTTCCAGGTGTCGTTCTTCAACGGCTTCTTCGAGTACGACCTCGCCACGGACAAGATCACCCGGATGAAGACCCTGCCGAAGAACCCGGCGACCAGCGACGACCGCACCACGTACGTCAACGACTCGCGCCACCACGGTCTGTCGATGAGCCCCGACGGCAGCAAACTGTGTGTCGCCGGGACCATGGACGACTACGCGACCGTCGTCAACCGCACCACCCTCCAGGAGGGCCCGCTGGTCACCGCCTCCAAGCCGTACTGGGCGACGGTCAGCGGCGACGGCAAGAGCTGCGTCATCTCGGAGAGCGGCGCCGACCAGGTCACGGCGATCGACTTC
>JABFXD010000535.1 GCA_013361925.1 Streptomyces sp.
CGTCGCCGCCGTCGGCGCGGGTGGCGACGGTGATCGCCACCCACCGACGCCCGGAGGCACTGCTCGCCGCGGTGCGCTCGGCCCTCGACCAGACCGTGCGCGACCAGCTCGTGATCGTGGTCGACGACGGCGCCGGACTTCCCGAACTCCCGGACGAACCAAGGCTGTTCGCCGTCTCCCTGTCCCGCAACACGGGCGTTGCGGGCGTCGTGCGCAACGTCGGCATCCGCCTCACGCGTTCGCGGTACGTCGCCTTCCTGGACGACGACAACCTGTGGGAACCCGACCATCTGGAACGGGCGTTGGCGGTCCTGGACGCCCCCGACGGGCCCGACGCCGTCTACACGGCACTGCGCCGCGTACTGCCGGACGGCAGCGAGAAGGACATCCTGTCCGTCCCCTACGACCGGCGCCGCTCCGCCCGCGAGTCCTTCCTGGACACCAACGCCTTCGTCGCCCGCCGCACCCGCTCCCTGCACTTCAGCCGGCTGCGCCGGACACCGGAGGTGCTGCCCCGGGAGGACTGGGAGCTCATCCACCGTTACGGGCGCGGGCACCGGGTGCGTCATGTGCCGCATCCGACCGTCCGGTACCTGGTGAACCCGGCCAGCTTTTACACGGACTGGTGACAGACCGTGCCCCTCCTCCCCTTCTCTCCCGCTCCGATGTCAGGTGGTTGATCCGATGGCCCCGTCCCGCGCCCTCAGAAACAAGTTCGTCGACGCCCCCGGCTCACTGGGCGAACGGATGCGCGTCGCCCGCTGGGAGCGGTTCCGGCGCTGCTTCCCCGGCATCGAGGGCATGCGGGTCGTCGACCTCGGCGGCACGGCCGAGATGTGGCTGCGGGCTCCGGTGCGCGCCAAGCACGTCCACCTGATCAACCTGGAGGCGCACCCCGCCGACCTGCCCGACTGGATCACCGCCGAGAACGCCGACGTCACCGACCCGGAGATCGCCGCCGAACTGAGCGCCCAGGGCGGCTACGACCTGGTGTTCTCCAACTCGACCATCGAGCACGTCGGCGGCCACAGCCAGCGGCAGAAGTTCGTCGCCGCGGTCGAGCAGCTGGCGCCGCTGCACTGGATCCAGACGCCGTACCGCTACTTCCCCGTCGAGCCGCACTTCGTGGCGCCCGGCTTCCAGTTCCTGCCGCTCGCCGCCCGGGCCCGCCTCGTCCGGCGCTGGCCGCTGGTCCACAGCCGCCCCGACAGTCCGGAGTCGGCCATGAACGCCGTGATCAACATCGAGCTGCTGACCCGTACCGAGATGCGCTACCTCTTTCCGCGCTCGGTGCTCCTCAGCGAGCGGGTGCTCGGTGCCCCCAAGTCGCTCATCGCCGTGAGAACGGAGACCGCATGCTGAACAACCTGGTCAACAGACATGACGCGGACCGGCTCCTGCGCAAGGCGCGCAGACTCGAACTCGACTCCGTGCTGGCCAAGTTGCGGGTGCGGGGCGGCGCCCGGGTGGTGCAGCACTGGTCGCAGGTCGACCCGTCGCTGACCGAGTGGTGGGCGATTCCCTCGGTGATCAAGCGGTGGAACCTGCTGATGACCGGCGACGCGGAGGTGTCCTTCCCCGAGTACGTGGCCGCCAAGCACTTCGCGCCGCGTACCGATCTGCGGGGTCTGTCGTTGGGGTGCGGGACCGGCGGCAACGAGCTGCTGTGGGCCAAGACCGGTGCGTTCTCCCTGCTGGAGGGCGTGGACGTGGCGCCGGAACGCATCGACTTCGCCACGCGCGCCGCCGGCGAGGAGGGCCTGTCCGACGTCCTGCGCTTCCGGGTCACCGACGTCAACCGGATGACCGCGGACGGGGAACGCTTCGACGTACTGCTGGGTTTGCAGTCACTGCACCACTTCGACCATCTCGACGAGACGCTGCCCCGTCTTGCCCAGCTCATCGAGCCGGACGGGCTGTTCGTGATCGACGAGTTCGTGGGCCCCACTCGGTTCCAGTGGACGGACGCCCAACTCGACGCGGCCAACAGGCTGTTGTCGTGGGTGCCGGAGGAGCGGCGACGGTTGGCCGACGGGCGGATCAAGCGGCGGGTCGTGCGGCCCAGTCGGATGTCGATGGTGCTGGACGATCCGTCGGAGGCGGTGGACGCGGCGGCGTTGCTGCCGGGGTTGCGGCGGGAGTTCGAGGTCGTGGAGGAACGGCCGTACGGAGGCACGGTGTTGCACATCGCGTTCTCCGGGATCGCCCATAACTTCCGGGATCGGTCGCCGGAGACGCTGGAGTTGCTGGAGCGGTGTTTTGCCGCGGAGGATGCGGCGCTGGCGGAGGTGGGGCATGACTTTGTCGCGATGGTTTGCCGGCGTCGGCCGTAGTCGACTGCGGGCGCGCGGGGGCTGGTCGCGCTCACGCGGCGGAGCCGCACATTGTTACAGCCCCGCGCCCCTAAAAGACGTCAGGGACCCGGCGCTACGTTCAAAGCGCCCGGTCTTGCCAAGGCTGCCGCTGCCGCTCGGCTTGCCTTGCGGCCCAGTGCCGCTCGGGAGGTCTCCCGGAGGAGGACTGCCGTGCGGAAGGCCGTCGTGGACAGGCGACCATGCCTACGCCCGTACAGCCGGACCCTGTTGAGCGTGAGCAGCGTCCACAACCGAGGGGACACCTGGGAGTCGCCTCCCAGGTGCACCGCCTCGGCG
>JABFXD010000903.1 GCA_013361925.1 Streptomyces sp.
CGCGGAGAAGGTCTCCAGGTCGACCAGGACCGGGCCGTCGGGGCCGACGTGCACATTGCGGGGGAGCGCGTCTCCGTGGATGGGGCCACGCGGAAGGTGCGGGGTGAGTGCGGCGGCGGCCCCCGCGAAGCCGTCCCGGCGCTCGCGCAGATACGCCGCGTCCGCGGGGTCGATCGCGTCGCCCGCGAGCCGCAGCCAGCGTTCCACCCCGCCCAGCAGCTCGCGGGGCGGCAGTGCGAAGGAGGGAAGGGACAGCACGTGGACCACCCGTAGCAGTTCGGCCAAATCCCGGGGCTCGGCGGGTCGTACGGCGTCGGGCATCCGGTGCCACACCGTCACCGGGTGTCCCGCGACGAGCAGCGGCTTCGGCTCGGCGGCCCGCACCGCGGGCACCTCGGCCTCGGCGAGCCACAGCGCGATGTCCAGCTCCCGCCGCGCCCGGTCCAGGAGTTCGGCGTCCCGGCCCACCTTGACGACCAGGTCACCGGCGGCGAACACGGCGTTCTCACCGAGCGCGAGCAGCCGCGCCTCCCCGGCCGCCGCGGGCAGCACCCCCGCCTCGGCCAGTACCTCCCGCGCCCGTGCCTCGTCCATCGCCCGCCTCCGTGTCCCGTTCCTGCCGATGCGGCGCGCGTCCCGCGCGCACCGGGCGTCGAGTTCTCGCCATCCGCCGCCCAGTCTCGCATTCATACAGGTCGGACGGTGTGCACGGTGCCTTGACGGCACATACGCCCTTCACGACCATGACCGGGGCCCGCCGGTCCCGGAGCGTCCCGAGCCGCTAAGGAGCCGATCACGTGACATCGCTGACCGCGACGAAGCGGTCGACGCGGGGGGCGCGGGGTGCGCCACGCGCCGACGGGGGCCGCAGGGCGGTGGACCGCGGCGCCTGGTTCCTGGTGCTGCCCGCGCTGATCCCGATCCTCGTGCTGAGCGTCGGACCGCTGCTCTACGGCATCCTCCTGGCGTTCACCGACGCCCAGTCCGGGCGCACCCGGTCCACCCAGTGGATCGGCGGCCTCAACTTCCAGGACCTGCTGCACGACACGCTGTTCTGGGAGTCGTTCCGGATCGGCCTGGTGTGGGCCGTCGGGGTGACCGTGCCGCAGTTCCTGCTGGCGCTCGGCCTCGCCCTGCTGCTCAACGAGGACCTCAGACTGCGCTGGCTGGCCCGCGCCCTGGCGATCATCCCGTGGGCGATGCCCGAGGTCGTCGTCGGTGTCATGTGGCGGCTCGTCTACAACCCCGACGCGGGCGTCCTCAACGAGACCCTGCGCGACCTCGGCCTCGGCGACGGACGTGACTGGCTCGCGGGTCTGTCCACCGCCCTGCCCGCCGTCATCGTCGTCGGCGTGTGGGCCGGGATGCCGCAGACCACGGTCGCCCTGCTCGCCGGCCTGCAGAACACCCCGCGCGAACTGCACGAGGCGGCGGCGATGGACGGCGCGGGCGCCTGGCGCCGCTTCCGGACGGTCACCTGGCCCGCCCTGCGCCCGGTCGCGCTGTCGATCACCGCGCTCAACTTCATCTGGAACTTCAACTCCTTCGCCCTGGTCTACGTCCTGACCAGCGGCGGACCCGGCGGCCGCACCCGGCTGCCGATGCTCTTCGCCTACGAAGAGGCCTTCCGCTACGGCCAGTTCGGCTACGCGGCGGCCATGGGATGCGTGATGGTCGCCGTGATCTCGGTGCTGCTCGCCGTCTTCCTGGTGGGCCGGCTGAGGGGAGGTGACGAGGCATGAGGACCAGCACCACGGGCCGCGTCGGACAGTACGTCGCCCTGCTCGCGTATCTCGTCTTCCTCGCCTTCCCGTTCCTCTGGCTGATCTCCATCGCCTTCAAGTCGCCCCGGGAACTGGGCAGTCTGCACCCGACCTGGATACCGAGGGACCCCACCCTCGACAACTTCCGGCAGGCCTTCGACGAACAGCCGCTGCTGCGCGCCGCGGGCAACTCCCTGCTCGCCGCGCTCGGCGCCGCGCTGATCGCCGTACTGATCGCGACACCGCTCGCGTATGTGATGGCCCGGCGCCGCACCCTGCTCGCGCGGGCGGCGACCGGGTGGGTGGTGGTCAGCCAGGCGTTCCCGCTGGTGCTGGTGATCATCCCGCTGTTCCTGGTGCTGAAGAACCTGCGGCTGATCAACTCGCTGTTCGGGCTGGTGCTGGTGTACGTGGTGTGGGCGCTGCCGTTCGCGCTGTGGATGCTGGTCGGGTATGTGCGGGCGGTGCCCGAGGAGTTGGAGGAGGCGGCGGCCGTCGACGGCGCCGGGCGGCTGCGGACGCTGGTGTCGGTGACCGCGCCGCTGCTGGCGCCGGGGATCGTGGCGACGGCGCTGTTCGCGTTCATCACCGCGTGGAACGAGTTCTTCTTCGCGCTGGTCCTGCTGAAGACCCCGGAGAAACAGACACTGCCGGTCGTCCTCACCCACTTCATCGGCGCGGAGGGCGTCGCCGACCTGGGACCGCTGGCCGCGGCGGCGTTCCTCGCGACGCTGCCCTCGCTGGTCGTCTTCGCCCTCATCCAACGGCGGATCACGAGCGGCATGCTGGCCGGGGCGGTGAAGAGCTGATGCGGGCGAAATGGCTCATCGGGCTGGTGCTGGCCCTGCTCCTCACGGGCTGCACCGGCGGCGCCGGCGGGAAGGACGACGGCACTATCACCCTCCGCTTCCAGTCGCTGGCCTGGCAGGAGGAGTCCGTCGCCGCCAACCAGCAGCTGGTGAAGGAGTGGAACGCGACCCACCCGGACGTCAAGGTCGAGTACGTCCAGGGGAGTTGGGACAGCGTCCACGACCAGCTCCTCACCTCCTTCGAGGGCGGCGAGGCGCCCGACATCATCCACGACGCCTCCGACGACCTCGCGGACTTCGCCTACGGCGGCTATCTCGCCGACCTGAGCGACCTGCTGCCCGCGCGGCTCAAGTCGGACATCCCGCAGCGCGGTTGGGAGACGACGACCTTCGGCGACGGGATCTACGGTGTGCCGTTCCTCCAGGAGCCGAGGGTCCTCATCGCCAACGCCAAGTGGCTGAAGGAGTCGGGCGTGCGCGTTCCGACGCCCGAGCACCCCTGGAGCTGGACCGAGTTCCGGCAGATCACCGAAGAACTCGGGGGTGACGGGAAGTACGGCATCGCCTGGCCGCTCAAGGAACCCGTCTCGGCCACCCTCAACCTCTCCCTGTCGGCGGGCGGACAGCTCTTCCACCGGGGCGCCGACGGCAAGGTGACCATCCGCTTCGACAAGGGCGACGAGGTCGTCCCGCGCACCGTCCACGACCAGGCGAACACCGACCACAGCGCCTCGCCCACCACCCTGGGCAGCAGCGGCTCCGACACCCTGCCCGGGTTCTTCGGCGGCAAGTACGCGATGGTGCCGCTCGGCTTCTCCTACCGCCAGCAGATCGTGCAGCAGGCGCCGAAGGGCTTCGACTGGCAGGTGCTGCCCGCCCCCGCCGGTGCCGACGGACTCAGCCAGGGCGTCAGCCCGCAGACGCTGTCCGTCGCCGAGGACAGCCCCCACAAGAAGGAGGCCGTCCAGTTCATCGACTTCCTGCTCCGGCCGAAGAACATGGTGCGGCTGGCGCTGGGCGACTGGATGCTGCCCACCGGCGCACAGGCCCTCAAGGACCCCGCCCTGCACACCGCCGACAACGGCTGGGCCACCGGCACCGCCCTCGCCGCCCATCTGCGCTCGGCGCCCGCCCAGTCCGTGCGCGGCTACCCCGAGTGGAAGGACAAGGTCGCGACCCCGGCGTTCCAGGAGTACTACAGCGGGGCGATCGGCCTCGACGAACTGCGCGGACGTCTGGTGAAGGACGGCAACCTGGTGCTCGCCCGCTATCAGCGCTGAAGCGACCGAACCCTAATTGAATTGCACGAGACGTCTCGTCTCGTCTAGCCTCGACGGCATGACCACTCCCGCACACATCGCCATGTTCTCCGTCGCCGCCCACGGCCATGTGAACCCGAGCCTCGAAGTCATCCGCGAGCTCGTCGCACGCGGCCACCGGGTGACGTACGCGATCCCGCCGGTGTTCGCGGAGAAGGTCGCCGCGACCGGCGCCGAGCCCAGGCTCTGGAACTCCACCCTGCCCGGGCCCGGCGCCGACCCGGAGGCATGGGGCAGCACCCTGCTCGACAACGTCGAACCCTTCCTCGCCGACGCGATCCAGGCGCTGCCGCAACTGATCGAGGCGTACGAGGGAGACGAACCGGATCTCGTCCTGCACGACATCACCTCCTACCCGGCCCGGGTCCTCGCCCACCGCTGGGGCGTGCCCGCGGTCTCGCTCTCGCCCAACCTCGTGGCCTGGGAGGGCTACGAGGAGGAGATCGCCGAGCCGATGTGGGCGGAGCCGAAGAAGACCGAGCGGGGGCAGGCGTACTACGCCCGCTTCCAGGGCTGGCTGGAGGAGAACGGGGTCACCCTGCACCCCGATGACTTCGCGGGCCGCCCCGCCCGGTCGATCGTGCTGATCCCCAAGGCGCTCCAGCCCCACGCCGACCGGGTCGACGAGAAGGTGTACTCCTTCGTCGGAGCCTGTCAGGGCGACCGCGGTGCCGAGGGGGAGTGGCGGCGACCCGCCGGTGCGGAGAAGGTCGTCCTCGTGTCGCTCGGGTCGGCCTTCACCAAGCAGCCCGGCTTCTATCGGGAGTGCGTGAAGGCATTCGGCGATCTGCCCGGCTGGCATCTGGTGCTCCAGATCGGCGCGAGCGTGGACCCGGTCGAGCTGGGGGACGTTCCCGCCAACATCGAAGTGTCGTCGTGGGTACCGCAGTTGGCGGTGTTGCGGCAGGCCGACCTGTTCGTCACCCATGCCGGCGCAGGCGGCAGCCAGGAGGGCCTCGCGACCGCGACCCCGATGATCGCCGTACCGCAGGCCGTGGACCAGTTCGGCAACGCGGACATGCTCCAGGCGCTGGGTGTGGCCCGCCGCCTCGACACGGCGGAGGCCACCGCGGCGGCGCTGCGCGCCACGGCCGTGACCCTCGTCGACGATCCGGAAGTCGCCGCGCGGCTCAAGGACCTACAGGCGGGGATGGCCCAAGAAGGAGGTACGCAAAGGGCGGTTGACCTCATCGAGGCCGAACTGCCCGCTCACCCGGGATGATCCCAAGGACACGGCCGCGGCCGGTGTCGCTTCCCTCCGCCCTGCACCGCTCCCTCGACCTGCTGTGCTGCCCCGCGTGCCGCACCGGCCGTCTGCATGCCGAGCGTGGCGCACTGCGCTGCCCGAGGGGGCACAGCTTCGACATCGCCCGGCACGGCTATGCCGGTCTGCTGACGGGCGCCCGGCCCACCAGCGGTGACGACGCCGAGATGGTCCGGGCCAGGGACCGGTTCCTGGCCACCGGTGCCTACGCGCCCATCCGCGAGGTGGCCGCCCGTCTGGCGGCCGGTGCTGTGTCCGAGCGGGGCACCGTGGTCGACGTCGGATGCGGCACGGGCTACTACCTGGCCGGGGTGCTCGACCGGTTGCCCGGCGCCCGGGGTCTGGGTCTGGACAGCTCGGTGCGCGCGCTGCGCTCGGCCGCCCGGGCCCATGACCGGGCCGCCGCCCTGGCCTGGGACGTGTTCCGGCGCTTCCCGCTCGCCGACGGGGTGGCGGATGTCGTGCTGGACGTGTTCGCCCCGCGCAACCCGGCCGAGTTCCATCGCGTGCTGCGCCCGACCGGCCGGCTGGTCGTGGTCCGGCCCACCGGGCGGCACCTGGCCGAAGTGCGCGGCCGGATCCCCGCGATGGTCACGGTCGACCCGGCCAAGGAACAGCGCCTGCAGCGAGTGCTCGCGCCCTTCTTCGAGGCGACCGTCACCGAACAGGTGGAGTATTCAGCGGCCTTGAGCAGGGCGGATCTTCTGGACCTGGTGGCGATGACGCCGAGCGCACGCCATGTGAGCCGGGCGGAGCCGGCCGATGACGGCCCCCTGCCCGGCCGGGTCACCGTCTCCGTGCTGGCCACCGCCTACCGGCCCCGGCGACCGCACAACGCGCAGGGCCCGTTGGCTCCCCGGTGACCAACGGGCCCTGCGCCGTGCCGCGAGCGGTTACACCCGGGCAGGTTCCTCCACCTCGTGGGCCACGACCTCCGCCGCCTCGTCGTGCGTGAGGTCGGGCAGGCGGTTCAGCCACTTCGGCAGATACCAGTTGCGCTCACCGAGCAGGGCCATGACCGCCGGGAGCAGCACACCCCGGATGATCGTCGCGTCGACGAGGACCGCCGTCGCCAGGCCCACGCCCATCTGCTTCATGGACTGCATCGACAGCGTTCCGAAGATCGCGAAGACGGCGACCATGATGACCGCGGCACTGGTGACGACACCGGCCGTGGTGACCACACCGTGCTGGATCGCGTCCTTCGTCGTCCGGCCCTTCAGACGTGCCTCACGGATCCGCGAGACCACGAACACGTGGTAGTCCATCGACAGGCCGAACAGGATCACGAAGAGGAACAGCGGCAGCCAGGAGATGATCGCGCCGACGCCCTCCGCGCCCACCAGGGACGCGCCCCAGCCGTGCTGGAAGACCGCGACGAGGATTCCGTACGCCGCCCCCACCGACAGCAGGTTGAGCACGATCGAGGTGATCGCGATCGTCAGCGAGCGGAAGGAGAGCAGCATCAGCAGGAAGGCGAAGACCACGACGAAGGCGAAGACCGGGACGACCGCGCCGGTCAGCTGGTCGTTGAAGTCCTTCGAACCGGCGACCTGACCGCTGATCGGAGCCTCAAGGCCGTCGACCTTGCCGAGGGTCGCGGGCCGCACCTCGTCGCGCAGCTTCTCCAGGCTCGCGCCCGCCTTGTCGAGGTCGGAGCCGCCGACCAGCGGGACGTACACGAAGGCGAGGTTCTGCTTCTGGTGCAGCTTGATCTCGACCGGGCCGCGCGAGGCACCCGAGGCGACCGCCTGCTCCTTGAAGTCGGCGAGCGCGTTCTGCACCTCCGCGGAGTCGATGTTGTCCGCCTTGACGATCACCTCGGCGGGCTCGGAGCCGCCGGGGAAGGCCGTGTTGACGCGGTCGTAGGTCTGCACGATGGGCAGCGAGTCGCCGAACTCCTGGTCCAGTGTGAGGTTCTGCGTCTTCATGCCGACCGCGGGCGCCGCGATCGCGAGCAGCGCGCCCGCCGCCACGACGACGGAGACCATCGGCCGCTTCAGCACCGCACCCAGGACGACCGTCCAGAGCCGGCTCTCCCCGTTGCCGTTGCGCTTGCGGCGCCGCAGGAACGGGATACGGCCCTTCTCGACCCGCTCGCCCAGCAGGGAGAGCAGCGCGGGCAGCACGGTGATGGAGCCGATCATGGCGACGGCCACGACGATCAGCGAGGCCAGGCCCATCGCCTCGAAGTCGGCGATCCCGGTGAACAGCATGCCCGCCATCGCCACGCACACCGTGACACCGGAGACGATGATCGCGCGGCCACTGGTGGCGGCGGCGATCCGCAGCGCGGTCTGGGCGTCCCGGCCCGCCTCGCGCTCCTCGCGCTCCCGGCGCAGATAGAACAGGCAGTAGTCGACGCCGACGGCCAGACCGACCAGCAGCATGACGGAGTTGGCGACATCGCCCATCGGCATGACATGGCTGATGACGCCCATCAGGCCCATCGTCGCCATGATCGCGGTGAGCGCCAGGGCCACCGGCAGCAGCGCCGCGACCAGCGCGCCGAACGCGATCAGCAGGATGCCGAGGGCCACGGGCACGGCCGAGTACTCGGCCTTCTGGAAGTCGTCGCCGAACGCGTCGTCGAACGTCTTCTGCATGCTGGCGCCGCCGATCTCCTCGATCCGCAGGTCCGCATGGTCCTTCTGGACCTTCGCCACGGCGTCCAGCACGGGCTCGACCCGCTCACCGGCCGTCTCCGCGTCGCCCTTCATGTCGAACTGCACCAGCGCGCTGCGACCGTCCTTGGAGACGGTGTCCGTGTCGTACGGCGAGGTGACGTCCGTGACCTCGCCGGTGGCGTCGACCGCCTGGACGACGGCGTTGACCGCGGCACGGAACTGCTCGTCCGTCGCCTTGAGCCGGCCGTCCTTCGCCTGCACCAGGACCGACTCACCGGCGGGCTCCTCGATGCCGGCGTCCTTGACGATCCGCGCGGCCGTATGGGTCTCCCCCTTCAGGCCCTCGCTCTCGTCGACGTCGACCCGGCCCGCCGCCGAACCGAGTCCCATGGCCAGGACCACGAACAGCACCCAGATGCCGACCGCGGCCCAGCGGTGCCGGGCACTCCAGCCGCCGGCCCGGGCCGCCAGGCCCCGCACCCTTGTTTCTCCGTTCCCCATGACGGGCTTGCCCCCTTGACTGCGGTCGCGGCCCCCTGCCGCCACCTTTCGTTTCGAAGGTATGGGCCGGATAAACCCGTCACGTCGTGCTGCCCGGTGAAGTGCGGGTGAGCGACTCGTCCTCTCGGACCAGGGCCGTCTCCGCACTGGGGAGGAGTGTGCCCCCTACAACAACACGCTGTCGTCCTATGGTGAGCGCATGACGACGACGTATGCGGCGCTGCTGCGCGGGATCAACGTGGGCGGTGCCAAGAAGGTCCCGATGGCCGAACTGCGCACCCTGATGGAGGGGCTCGGCCACTCAGGGGTGCGCACCTACCTCCAGAGCGGCCAGGCGGTGTTCACCACCGGCCACGGCGACGAGGAATCCCTCGCGGCCGAGCTCACCGCCGCGATCGAGAAGCACTTCGGCTTCGGGGTCGACGTCATCGTCCGCGACCACGCCTACCTCGCCGCGATCGTCGACGCCTGCCCCTTCCCGGCCGCCGAACTGGAGGGCAAGCAGCTGCACGTCACCTACTTCTCCGCCGCCGTCGACGCGGACCGCTTCGCCGCCATCGACCAACCCGCCTTCCTCCCCGAGGAGTTCCGGCTCGGCGACCGTGCCCTGTACCTGTACGTCCCGGACGGCCTGGGCCGCTCCAAGCTCGCCGAACAGCTCTCCAAGCCGCGCGTGAACAAGGGGCTGATCGCCACCAGCCGCAACTGGAACACCGTGGTCAAGCTGGTGGAGATGACCGCCGCGGAGTGACCGGGTCCGGCAACGGACACCGGGCACCCGGTGGCAAGGTCACCTGTGCGAGGCTCGGTCCATGCGCTACATCATCATCGGGGCGGGAGCGGTCGGAGGCGTCGTCGGCGGGCGGCTCGCGGAGGCGGGGAGCGAGGTGGTCCTCGTCGCACGGGGCGCGCACCGGGCGGCGCTGCGCGAGCACGGGCTTCGACTCCGCGTTCCCGACGGCGAGTTCGTCCATCGGCTGCCCGTCGTCGAGGATCCTGCCGAGCTCGGTGAGCTGCGCGCCGACGACGTCCTCGTCCTCGCGGTGAAGACCCAGGACAGCGTGGCAGCGCTCCGGACCTGGGGACCGGCACCGGTCGAGGGCGGGGGAACGGCGGCCGAGCGGCTGCCGCTGGTCTGTGCGCAGAACGGCGTGGAGAGCCAGCGCCTGGCCCTGCGCACGTTCCGGACGGTGTACGGCGTGTGCGTGTGGCTGCCCTGCGCGCTCGTCGAACCCGGCGTCGTCAGCGCGGCCGGCGCCCCGCTCACCGGCATCCTCCACCTCGGCCGCTACCCGCACGGCATCGACGAGACCGCCCGGCTGATCGCCGCCGACCTGGAGAAGTCCCGCTTCGAGGCACCGGTCGTGCCGGACGTGACCCGCTGGCAGTACGCCAAGCTGCTCGCCAACCTCGGCAACGCGCTGGAGGCCGTGACGGGGCCGATGGAGAGCGACGAGGCCGTGGCGCTCCTCGGGCGGGTGAAGGCCGAGGGCGCAGCCGTCCTCGACGCCGCCGGCATCCCGTACACCGGCGCCGAGGAGCAGCGGGCCGTACGCGGCGACAAGGTCTTCCTCGCCCCCCTGCACGGTGCCCCTCGTGGCGGCGGCTCCTCCTGGCAGTCCCTGGACCGGGGCACCGGCACCATCGAGGCCGACTACCTCAACGGCGAGATCGCGCTGCTGGGCCGGCTGCACGGCGTACCGACCCCGCTCAACGACCTCTTGCAGCGCCTGGCCAACACCTTCGCGCGCGAGCGCAGGGCGCCGGGGTCGATGCCGGTGGAGGAGCTGGTGCGGCTGACCGGAATGGACCACGGAACCAGTGCCTGAGTGGACCACAATGCTGGGCCAATGAGGGATTACCGTCGACGGCATGACCACCGCAGAACCCACCCGCGTCGACTTCTGGTTCGACCCCGCCTGTCCCTTCGCCTGGATCACCTCCCGCTGGCTGCTGGAGGTCGAACGGCACCGACCGCTCGATCTCAACTTCCACGCGATGAGCCTGTACCTGCACAACGTAGGAAATGAACTGCCCTCGTGGTATCGGGAGTTGGTCGACAAGTCCATCGGCCCGGTGCGCGTCGCCGTGGCCGCGGAGGAAGCGCACGGTGAGAAGGTCCTGCGTGACCTCTACACCGCCTTCGGCACCCGTATCCACGAACGGAAGGCCGAGGACTTCGACGCGGTGATCGCCGAGTCCCTGGCGGACCTCGGCCTCCCGGCGGACCTCGCCGCCGCCGCGCACGACACGTCGTACGACGAGGCCGTCCGCCGCAGTCACACGGCCGGCGCCGAACCCGACTCGGGCGGCTATGTGGGCACGCCCACGATCCATGTCGACGGGACGGTGTGGTTCGGGCCGGTGCTGCGGGCGATTCCGCGGGGCGCGCGGGCGGCGCACCTCTTCGACAGCTTCCGGGTGTTGGCCACCGACCCGGACTTCTTCGAACTGAAGCGCACCCGCACCGGCGGACTGAGCTTCGATTAGCTCGCCTCGCCGCTGCCGGTTCCGCCGGCTCGCGTCGCCTCGCCGCTGCCGGTTCCGCTAGCCCTTGTCGCCCCGCCAGTCCCCGTTCCGCTGGGCCCAGCGCACCGCAGGGCTCACCGCGAGGCCCGCCGCCGCGAACAGGACGCCGAGGATCGCCCAGCCCGCCGTGCCGTGCTGGATCGCGGTGACCGTGACCAGGGCGGGCCCCGCCATCATGCCGGCCGACATGCCCGCGCCGAACACGCCCTGGTACACACCGTGGACGCGGGCGTCGGCGAGTTCGTAGCCGAGGGTCCAGCCGCCCGCGGCCGACAGCACCTCGGAGAAGACCTGCACGATCGCGCCGATCGCAAGCGCCAGCACCGCCCACACCGGGGACAGGCCCGCCGACACCGCGTACACCGCGCAGGCCAGCGCGAGGAGCAGCCCCGACCAGCCC
>JABFXD010000157.1 GCA_013361925.1 Streptomyces sp.
CCGATCAGCCGCTCCCCGGCAACGCCCGCCCCAGGATCGCGCCCACGTCGGCCGAGTCCGGCAGCGTGCCGAAGGAGTACCCCCAGTCGCCGCCGAGCCGGGTCGCGCAGAAGGCGTCGGCGACCGCGGACGGGGCGTGCCGGACCAGGAGGGAGGCCTGGAGGGTGAGGGCCATCTGCTCCACCAGGCGTCGCGCCCCGGCCTCGGAACCGCCGCTCAGCAGCCCCTTCAACCGGTTCACCGAGGCGTCCAGCCGCGCGTCCGCCCCCTGCGCCAGGGCCAGTTCGCCGAACAGGGCCTCCGCGGTCCCCGCCTCCCGCGTCAACGCCCGCAGCACGTCGAGGGCGTTGACGTTGCCCGAGCCCTCCCAGATCGAGAGCAGGGGCGCCTCGCGGTAGTGGCGGGGCATGCCCGAGTCCTCCACGTAGCCGTTGCCGCCGAGGCACTCCAGGGCCTCCGCGGTGAAGGCCGGGCCCCGCTTGGTGACCCAGTACTTGCCGACGGCGGTGGCGATCCGCCGGAACGCCTGCTCCCCGGCGTCCCCGCGCACGGCCCGGTCGGCCGCGCCCGCCAGCCGCAGGGTGAGGGTCGTGGCCGCCTCGGACTCCAGGGCGAGGTCGGCGAGCACGTTGCGCATCAGCGGCTGGTCGGCCAGCCGGGCGCCGAACGCGCTGCGGTGCCCGGCGTGATGGCCCGCCTCGACGAGCGTCTTGCGCATCAGCGTGGCCGACATCATCACGCAGTCGAGCCGGGTGCAGTTGACCATCTCGATGATCGTCTTCACACCCCGCCCCTCGGGCCCGACCAGCCAGGCCACGGTCCCGTCGAACTCCGGCTCCGAGGACGCGTTCGAGCGGTTGCCGAGTTTGTCCTTCAGCCGCTGGATGCGGAAGGTGTTGCGGCTGCCGTCGGGCAGGACGCGCGGCACCAGGAAGCAGGACAGCCCCTCCGGCGCCTGCGCCAGCACCAGGAACACGTCGCACATCGGCGCCGAGGTGAACCACTTGTGGCCCCGCAGCGTGTAGACGCCCGGCTCCGAGGTCGGCGCGGCCACCGTCGTGTTCGTGCGGACGTCGGAGCCGCCCTGCTTCTCGGTCATCCCCATGCCCGCCAGCAGACCGCGCTTCTCCGCGGGCACCCGCAGCCCCGGCTCGTACTCCCTGCTGGTCAGCAGGGGTTCGTAGACCTTCGCGAGGTCCGGCTGGTGACGCAGCGCGGGGACGGCGGCGTACGTCATCGAGGTCGGGCAGCCGTGCCCGGCGTCGGTGTGCCCCCACGCCAACCCGCCCGCCGTGCGCGCCACATGGGCCCCGGACCGGTCGTCCGCCCAGGGCGCTCCGGCCAGCCCCTCGGTGACCGCGGCCCGCATCAAGTGGTGCCAGCTCGGGTGGAAGTCGACCTCGTCGACCCGGTGGCCGTACCTGTCGTGCGTGCGCAGCTCGGGCTCGTGCCGGTTGGCGAGCTCGGCCCACTCCTGCGCCTGAGCGCTGCCCGCGAGCCGGCCGATCCGCCGTACGTCGTCCTCGGCCCAGCCCGCGCCCTCCCGGCGCAGCCCCTCCAGCAGGGCCACGTCCTCGGACGCGTCGTAGGGGGCCAGGGGAGGGGGCTGGTTGGTGACGTCGTGCGTCGCGCTGCCCTCGTGCGTCGGTGAGAAGACCATACGGCGAGTGTTGCATTTTCACTGCGACTGTAGCAATGGTGCAATACGACCTACAGTACGTGACCATGCGGACGAACCCGGCCGACCGGCCCGACCAGCCCGATCGGCTCGATGTGCCCGGCCGGACGGGGCGGCCCGACGAGCTGGAACTGCGTCCGCTGTCCGCGCGCTCGGTCGTCCTGAGCCTGCTTCTGGGCGCGCATCCGCCCGAGCTGCCGGCGAAGGAGCTGGTGCGCCAGGTGGAGGCCTTCGGTGTCGGCGGGTCCACCGCGCGGGCCGCGCTCAGCCGCATGGTCGCCGCCGGGGACCTGCGCCGCACCGACACCGTCCACCGGCTGAGCGACCGGCTCCTGGAACGTCAGCGCCGCCAGGACGACGCCGTGCATCCCCGCACGCGCGCGTGGGACGGCGACTGGGAGATGCTCGTGATCACGGTGACGGGCCGCGGCCCCGCCGAACGGGCCGACCTGCGCACCCGGCTGGCCGCGCTGCGACTGGCCGAACTCCGGGAGGGCGTCTGGCTGCGTCCCGCCAACCTGAGCCGTCCGCTGCCGACCGACCTGGCCCAGGTGGGGGAGCGGTGCACGACCCGTCCCGACCGCCCCGCCGCCGAACTGGCCGCACAGCTCTGGCCGTTGGACGCCTGGGCCGCGAAGGGCCGCGCCCTGCTCGCCCACACCGCGCGCGTGGACGGCCCGGCCGACCGCTTCACCGCCTTCGCGGCGGTCGTACGCCATCTGCTCGCGGACCCGGTCCTGCCCACCGGCCTCCTGCCCGCCGACTGGCCGGGAACCGCCCTGCGCACCGCCTACGCCGACTACCGGCGGGAGCTCGGCACGCGGTGAGCCGCGCATGATGCGGCGGCCGTACGAAGCACCGTGCGGGGACGCTTCGGACGGCCGCCTTCACCGTGGGGGGATACGGGCTGACGTGACTACTTGTACGTGATGTCCGAGGACGAGTACTTGCAGTACG
>JABFXD010000902.1 GCA_013361925.1 Streptomyces sp.
GCCGCTCTGGGTGAAGTGCAGGACGATGACGTCGTCGGGGTGGCTGGCGAAGATCTCCCGGCGGTAGGTGACACCGGAGCGGACGTACGACGTGGTGACCACGCCTCGGGCGAGGTCGAGGGTGCGGCGGTAGCCGTTGACGGCGGACAGGTCGTGGTCGGGGAGGTCCACGGCCAGTCGGGCGAGCAGGGTGAAGGATCCGAAATCCGCGCGGCCGTAGGGGAATTGGCCGTCGGCGTCGAGGGTGTCGTTGAGGCCGCCGGTCCACATCGTGGCGTCGGTGACGAGGAGGAGTTCACGGCCGGGGTCGTTGCTCGCGAGGGCGCCGAGCCGGCCGTTGCCGACGGGCAGGCCCTGTTCGATCATCGAGTGCTCGTCGGCGGGGGCCTGCCACCAGAGCGTGGTGCGGGAACTGCCTTCGTACGACGGTGAGTCGGCGGTGGGCCGGTCCGGGGCGGCGGTGGCGGTGCAGGTCGGCAGCGCGGCGAGGGCGCCGGTCGTCGCGGCGAGGGCCAGCAGGCCGCGTCTGGAGGGTTCGATGGTCATGGCGGCTCCTGGTGGGGGGTCAGGACTGGGGGACGTCGATCCGGTCGATGTCCGGCGCGTAGCCGGTGCCGCTGTCGAAGGTGACCGTGTTGGTGCCGGCCTTGAGGGTCACGGGCACGTAGACGCTGGAGACCGTGCCCCAGTCGCCGGTGGAGGGGAACTTGTGGCCGGTGCCCGCGCCGCCGTTGGCGGAGACGTTCACGGAGCGGGCGTCACCGCTGACGTAGGCGACCTTGATCTGGTAGGTGCCGGGCTCGGCGACCACGACGTTGTCGACGGTCAGCTTGCCGCCGACGTAGAGGTTGCCGACCTTCTTGCCGCCGGAGCAGGCGGAGCAGTCGGCGACGGAGGCGTTGCCGGCGAGGGTGTTGGCCGGGGACTCGGCCTCGATGCCGGTCCACCGCAGCGTCGTGCCGCGCGGGGTGACGGTGAACAGGCGGGAGCCGTGGGCGGGCAGGGCCTCGGTGATCCCGTTCTTGTGGGTGCCGAGGTTCTCGTGGTTCCACAGGTCACGGACGGCCGCCTTGCCCTGGAAGCCGAGGGTGGACCAGTCGGCGCTCACGGAGGCCGGTTTGTCGGCGAGGTTGAACAGGGCGACGGTGTAGGTGCCGTCGGTGTTCTTCGCGGCCCACACCTGCTGCGGGTCGGACGGGGTGACCGGGTGGGCGGGCGGGTCGGTGCCCTGGTCGACGGCGATGACCTCGCGGTTGGTCAGCAGGGAGAGGCCGTAGGAGTCGAGGCGGGTGAGGTCGTCGCCGGTGTAGAGCGGGGACTTGGCGATGGCCCACAGGGTGGCGTAGCTCTGTCGCTCGGCCTTGGTCAGACCGTCCATCTCGCCGTTGCCGACGTCGAGGGAGTCGAGGTCGTTCCAGCCGCCGGGCCCGGCGTGCCGGGTCCAGGCCGGGGTGTCGTCCCAGCGGTCGTCGACGGAGTTCTCCCAGCTGACGAGGGTGTTGCAGTAGCACTCGACGTCGGTGTCGACGCGCCAGCCCTGTGAGTACTTCTTCCAGTCGGCGGCGTGGCCGATGTCCAGGGACCAGGACAGTTCGAGGTGGATCGGGCGGCCGGTGGCGGCGATCGCCCTGTTCCAGGCGGCGACGTCGGCAACGTTGTCGTACTGGTCGCCGCTCTTGCCCGACCCGGGGCCGACGCCGTCGAGCTTGAGGAAGTCGTAGCCCCAGTCGGCGATCAACTGCGCCTGGGAATCTATGTACTTCGCGGTGCAGGGCTTGGCGAAGTCGAGTTTGTAGGAGCTGTCCCAGCCGTTGGTGGTGCGCAGGTCGTCGTAGACGATGTCGGCGGTGGTGCAGCCGTCCGCGTTGCTGATCGGCGTCCCGCCACCGCCGTACGCGCCCTTCTCCAGGCCGGCCGGGAGATAGATGCCGGCCTTGAGGCCCTTGGCGTGGAGGTCGTCGGCGACGGCCTTCATGCCGCGCGGAAAGCGGCCGGGGTCGGGCTTCTGGCGGCCGTACTGGTCGAACCCGGACTTCCAGGTCTTGTCCATCCACCAGCCGGCGTCGATGTTGACGTGGTCGTAGCCGTACTTCTTCAGCTTGGTGGCCAGGGCGCCGGCCTGCTTCAGGACGTTGGCCTCGGTGAGATAGCTGTAGTCGCCGTCCGGGTTGAGGCCGGGGTACTTGGAGGACTGCATGCTCCAACTGGACCAGCCCATGTACGGCTTGGCTGCGAGGGCGGGCGCGGAGGTGTCCGCGGTGGGAGCGGGCGGGGTGGTGTCGGCGGCGTGGGCCGTGGGGACGGCGACCGCGGTCAGGGCGAGCACCAGCAGGGCTCGCGCGGGCAGGGCGAAGTACGAGGATGACCGCATGGGTCGTACCTCCTGGGGTCGGCTCGATTCAGCTGTCGGCTCGGATGAAGGACTGGATGGCGGTGGCGGCGGCTCCGCGCGCCCACTCCTCGAAGGGCAACGGGCGGGTATGGACGTCGCATTGGGCGGCGGAGCCGAAGGCGGCCGCGACGAAGGCGTCACGGATCTGCTCGGCGAACAGGTCGTAGGCGGCCAGGCCCTCACCGGAGATGATCACGCGCTCGGGGCCGAGGAGGTTGGCGACGGTGGCGATGCCCCGGCCGATCGCCTCGCCGGCGCGCGCGTACACCTCCCGTGCCCCGGGGATGCCCCGGTGGGCCATGGCCAGGGCCTCGGCGGCGTCGGCGAGTTCGACGCCGGTGGCCTCCCGGATCTGGCGGACGATGGCGGCCTCCCCCGCGATCGCCTCCACACAGCCCCGGTTGCCGCAGTGGCAGCGCGGGCCGGCCGGGTCGACGGTGACATGGCCGATCTCCCCGGCCACACCGTGCGCCCCGGCGACCACCCGGCCGTGCACGACGAGACCGCAGCCGATGCCGGCGCCGACGGTCACCACGGCGAAGTCGGACAGTCCGGCGCCGGCGCCGAACCACTGCTCGGCGACGGTCAGGGCCCGCACGTCGTTGTCGACGGTGACCGGCAACCCGGTGGTCATGGCGGCGAGTTCGGCGAGCGGCACGTCACGCCAGTCGAGGAACGGCGAGTAGCGGACGGCCCCTTCGCCGCGGTCGACGTCTCCGGAGACGGCGACGCCGAGGCCCAGGACGGGCGTCTGGAGGCCGTCCGCCTCGGCGAGGAGGTCCTGCGTCAGCGCGGCGATCGACGCCAGGACCGCCTTCGGTGCGCGGTCGGGCAAGGGTACGTGCCGGGCGTGGCGGATGCGGCAGCACAGGTCGGTGAGGACGCCGATGATCTCGTCGCCGGTGACCTTGACGCCGATGAACAGCGCCCGGCCGCCGTCGACCCGGACCAGGTTGGCGGGGCGCCCGAGCGCGGGCCGGGCTTCCGCGTCCACGTCCTCCACCAGGTATCCGGCCTCGATCAGCGGCCGGACCGCCTTGGTGACGGCGGCCGGTGAGAGCCCGACCCGCCGGGCCACCTCCAGCCGGGCGAGGGGGCCTTGGGTCAGGACGGCGGTGAACACCTGGGAGGTGGCGGGGGTGTTGACGGGGAACGTCTCGGCTCCAGGGGTCGGGCGCATGGCCGGAAACCTATGGGTGTTCTTTTCCGTCGTCAATAAAAGAAACAGAATTGGCTGTGCGTCGGCTCTGTCGGCTCTGTGCCGAGCGGCCCGGCCGCCGGATGCGAGGCTTCAGGCGGCCGGGCCGGTGGATCAGTGCCGGGCCGCGGGTGTGTTGGCCGCGGTCACGTTCACGGCGGCCCAGGAGCGGTCCACCGCCTTGTACTCCGTGCTGCCCGCGCCGTAGAGGTCCTTCGCCGCCTTCAGCGTCGCCACGCGGGCGTCGTGGAAGTCGGTGGTGGAGACCATGTAGCGGGTCAGGGCGCGGTAGTAGATCGCCGTGGCCTTGGTGCGGCCGATGCCCTTCACGGGCAGGCCGTCGATGGTCGGCGAGTCATAGGTGACGCTGCCGATCGTCTTGCGGCCGCTGCCCTCGGCGAGGAGGTAGTACGCGTGCGAGGACACCCCGGAGCCGGCGTGCACCTCGGCGTCGTAGACGGCAGGTGACCAGTAGTCGATGGCGCCTTCGAGCTCGTCGAGGGACGGCTTGTCGAGGCGGCGCAGGAACTTCTGGTCCAGGCCGAGCTTCTCACCGAGGAGGTAGTTCGGCGGGTTCTTCGGGTTGTTGGCGCTGAACTCGACGTTCGAGCCGAAGACGTCCGCCAGGGACTCGTTGAGGGATCCTGCCTCGCCGTACTGGTTGCCGTCCGCGTCCACCCGGGTGGGCTCCAGGCGGGCGGTGGCGTCCACGACGCCGTGGGTGAGCTCGTGGCCGGTGACGTCGAGGACGACGAGCGGCTTCTTGAACATGTCGCCGTCGCCGTCGCCGTACAGCATGCAGCCGCAGGTCGGGTCCCAGAACGCGTTGGCCACCTTGTTGCCGAAGTGGACCATCGCCTTGGCGCCCTTGGAGTTGTTGGCGATGCCCTTGCGACCGAAGGTCTTCTTGTAGAAGTCCAGGGTCTTGGTGATGCCGTACTGGGCGTCGACGGCGGCGCTGGCCCGGCTGGAGACGGTGCCGTTGCCCCACTTGTTGGTGGTGGAGGTGAACTTCTTGCCGCGGGTGAAGATCTCCAGCTCCTGGCCCTTGGCGTCGCGGGTCTCGGTGCCCCAGCGGCTGGGGTCCTTCAGGAGGTAGCTGCGCGTGCCCGTCTTGGTGGTGGTGAGCGTGACCTTGCCGGCGAAGAGCGAGTTCCCGGTGCCGGACGCCGTCGCCGCGAGCGCGGAGGCCTGCGGGGCGGTGCCGGTGGCCGGGTCGAGCGTCTCGCCGCGCTCCCGCAGGGCCTCGACGAGCTTGGGCGACAGGAACTCGTCGCTGTCGGGCGTGTTGCTGCGCACCTTGCCGGTGAGGGCGTCGACGACGACCGTGCGGGAGCCGCCGGCCTCGGTGGTGGCGCTGTCGGTCACCCGCACCTGGTAGGCGAGGGCCGAGGCACCGTCCCGGGCGTCGACGACGAGTTCGGCCGGTTCCGCGGCGCCCTTCGCGACGGCGGCGGCCTTCTCCTCGGCCTGGTCGGCGGTCAGCCGGGCGCGCGCGGCCTTGGGCGCGACCTTGTGGTCGGCCGCCCGGGTGACACCCGCGTAGGTCAGCCGCTCGGTGAGGTGGACGACGAGATCGCCGCCGAGGACGGGCATGCCCTGGTGCGCCCGGACGAACCGGACATGCCGGCCCCCCTCCGGGTCGATCAGCACGTCCTGGGCGTGGAGTTCGTCGCCCTGGGCCACACCGGTGGCGGTGGCGTGGGCGAACGCGGCGGCGCGGGCCGCGTCGACGACGGTCGTGGCGGTGACGGCCGCAGCCTGGTCGGGCTTCCCCGTGGACGGGTCGGCGAAGGCCGTACCCGCGAGCCCCGTGGCGGCTGTCGCCACGGTGACGGCGACAGCCAGGCTGCGTATGTGGGGTCTACGCACTGTTGAGGGTTCCTTCGTGCGAAGGCGGCCGGGATCACCAACCGCCCTGGGACATGGCGCGGTTGGGCGCCATGGGGGCTGGTCGGGCCCCGGTTCGCAACCCTTACGGATGAGTCATGTCCACGTAAAGCCTAAATCATCGGTTTTCTGGCTTTTCAGGGCAATACTTTGCAAATCCGCACCGCCCAGTGATCAGCGGCTGACCAACTGTGCGTCGGCTGTGGAGATGTGACGGGACGCGAGAAGGTTGCCCGGCGCCCGTGTGACCGATCTCGCATCGAGGACTCACCGCCAGAAACGGGAGAAACAGTCGGATGTCATCACAAACACTGCGCACGGCAACGGTGTCGGGGACGGTCCTGCTGTCCCTGCTGGCGGGCCCGGCGCACGCCACGGCGGACAGCGCCCCCGCCCAGGCCGGCGCCACGGCCCTGGCGCAGCCGGACCTCGAAGGTGTCCGCGCGGTGCTGCGCACGGCCGTGCGGCAGGGCGCGCCCGGCGCACTGGCCCGCATCGACGACCGCGGCACGGTCCACCGGGCCGTCACCGGAGTCGCCGACCGCAGGACCGGACGGACCATCAGCACCCTCGACCGGTTCCGCATCGGCTCCGTCACCAAGACCTTCTCCGCCGTGGTGCTCCTGCAACTGGTCGACGAGAAGAAGCTCCGGCTGGACACGTCCGTCAACCACTATCTGCCGGGACTGCTGCCCGACGACCGCATCACCGTGCGGCACGTCCTGAGCCATCGCAGCGGCCTGTACGACTACACGAACGACATGTTCGCGCGCACGGTCCCGGGCTTCGAAGCCGTCCGCACCAAGGTCTTCACCTACCGCGAGCTGGTCAAGCGCTCTCTGCGGCACGCCCGCACCAACGGCCCCGGCGCCGCCTACTCGTACTCCAACACCAACTTCGTCGTCGCCGGGATGCTCATCGAGAAGCTGACCGGCCACCCCGTGCAGACCGAGTACCGGAGCCGCATCTTCGAGCCCCTGAAACTGCGCGACACCTTCTACGTCCACCCGAACACGAAGCTCCCCGGCCGCCACGCCCGCGGCTACCTCACCCCGGACACGCCGGGTGCGGCCCTCGTCGACGCCACCCGTCAGACCACGTCCTGGGCGCAGAGCGCGGGCTCGATCATCTCCACCGCAGGCGACCTCAACACGTTCCTGTCGGCACTGCTGCGGGGCAAGCTCACCTCCGCCGCGAGCCTGTACCAGATGCGGCGCTGGTGGACGGTCAACAGCAACACGTCGTACGGCCTCGGGCTGCGGCGCCGGACCCTGTCCTGCGGGGTCTCGGTGTACGGCCACACGGGCGCCGTCCAGGGCTACTACACGTACGCGTTCACCTCGAAGGACGGCAGGCGCAGCCTGAGCGCGGCCGTCAACACCTCCAACAACGGGACGGTCCTCAACACCATGTTCGGCACGCTGGAGTCGGCGTTCTGCGGGAAGCGGGCGAAGACGCTGCGCGGCTCGGCGGCCGGGGTGGAGCGGTACGAGGACATCGCGCCCGGCGTGCCGAGGGACTGAGGCGGCGGGAACCCGGGGGCGGGGGGCGGACGTTGTCCGGACACCCCCTCCCGGGGTTCCGCGTCACGACAGCAGCAGGACGGCCCGATGACCGATTTGGTTCCCGGGGGCAATCTGCCCCTGCCGGGCGGCATCGTGACCGTCCGGGTCCCCGGCCCGTTCGACGTGTCCGCGCTGATCACCGACGACGACGGCAGGGTCCGCGGCGACACCGACTTCGTCTTCTACAACCAGCCCGCCGCCCCCGGTGCCCGGCTGACCGGGGACACCCTGACCCTGGACCCGGCCCGACTGCGTGCCGGTGCCTCCAGGGTCACGGTCGTCGCCAGCCCGGCCGACCCCGGCACTCCCCTCGGCCGGCTGCCCGCACCCGTGCTGGACGTCATGGGCGCCGGCGGGCGTCTCCTGGCCCGGTTCGCCCCACCACGCCCACGGCAGGAGACGGTCCTGCTCCTCGCCGAGATCTACCGGCGCGGCACCGGCTGGAAGCTCCGCGCCCTCGGCCAGGGGTACGCCGACGGACTGGCGGGACTGGCACGGGACTTCGGCGTGGAGGTCACCGACGACACACCGGCGCCCCCACCGCGGCCCCTGAGCTCCAGGGCACCCGCACCACCGCTCACGCCCTCCTCCCCTCCCGACACCGACGGCTTCCTCGGCCTGGTCAACTCCGCCCGCGCCGAAGCCGGTTCACCGCCCGTCGCCCTGGACGCCCGGCTCTCCTCCGCGGCCCGCGCCCACGCCGCCGCCATGGCCGCGTCGGGCCGCCTCGGCGTCGAGGGCCCCGACGGCGTCTCCGTCTACCAGCGCCTGACCGCCACCGGATACAGCTACGTCACCGTCGGCGAACACCTCGTCTCCGGCCCCCGCGCCCCGGCCGAGTTCATCGACCACTGCCTGCGCACCGCACAGTCCCGAAAGACCCTGCACGACCCGGCGTTCACGCACGCGGGCCTGGCACACGTCTCCGACAGCCGTTCCGGCGACACCTACTGGACGGCCCTGTGGGCCCGCCCCCTCACCCCCACCGAGCTGGCCCGCACGGCGTCCGAGGTCGTCGACCTCACCAACCGCGAGCGCACCCGGCAGGGTCTGCCGCCCCTGGCCGTCGACCCCCGGCTCACCACCGCCGCGCAGGCACACAGCGCCGACATGATCGCCCGTGCCTTCTACTCCCACACCGCGCCCGACGGGAGCCGGCCCTGGGACCGGGCCGCCGCCGCGGGAGCCACGCGGCGCTCGATCGGCGAGAACATAGCCTGCGGTCAGCGCTCCCCCGCCGAGGTCGTCGCGGGCTGGATGAACAGCCCGGGCCACCGCGCCAACATCCTCACCCCGGGCTTCACCCACATAGGGATCGGCTTCGCGGGCGGTGGTGCGGCGGGGACGTACTGGACCCAGCTCCTCGGCGCCTGACCCCGTGACGGAACGAAACCCTCCGGGACACCATGCCCTCATGAAGGGTGACCTGTTTTCCAGTGAGCACATGGTCCAGCCGGCCACGGCGCCGGGCATGACCGTCGAGAACGCCAAGTGCATCAGGTACGCGGTGAACGGCGAGATGCTCGCCCGCCAGGGATCGATGATCGCCTACCGCGGCAACCTCCAGTTCGAGCGCAAGGGCCAGGGCGTGGGCGGCATGCTGAAACGCGCGGTCACCGGCGAGGGCCTGCCCCTGATGGCGGTCCGCGGACAGGGCGAGGCATGGTTCGCGCAGGAGGCGCAGAACTGCTTCGTCGTCGATGTCGACCCGGGCGACGAGTTCACGGTCAACGGCCGCAACGTCCTGTGTTTCGACGCCTCGTTGACGTACCGCATCGCGACCGTGAAGGGTTCGGGCATCAGTGGCGGCGGCCTGTTCAACAGCGTCTTCTCCGGGCAGGGCCGCCTCGGCCTGGTCTGTGAGGGCAATCCGCTCGTCATCCCGGTCTCGGCGCAGTTCCCGGTGTACGTCGACACGGACGCGATCGTCGGCTGGACCGCCGGCCTGCGGACCTCGCTGCACCGCTCGCAGTCCATCGGTTCGATGCTGCGCGGCGGTTCGGGGGAGGCGGTCCAACTGATGCTGCAGGGCGAGGGATACGTCGTCGTACGACCGAGCGAGGCGACCCCGCACAAGCCGCAGCAGCACTGACGGCGGGCAAGGAGCCCCGCGGAAGGTGATCTGCGCCTCACGAGCAACCCCGACCCGCCCCTCCACGTCTTGATCGGCAACAGGTGACACGCCCTGGCCCGCAACGGGTCAGGGCGGGTTTTCGGCGCACTATACGCACCGTGTATACGCAACGTGTATACACGGTGCGCATTTGCCCTTCGAAAGGCATCCATGTTCGGCAAGGCATTCGCCCCTGAGTATCAGGGCGCACTCACCACCCTGTCCGTGAACTCCTCACTGACCGAGGTACTGGCCGTCGGCACCGAGCAGTTGAGGGCCGCCGAGCAGGCGGGGAAGAACGCCGAGGCGGCCCGTTCCGGCCTTGCGGTCGCCGAGGCGCACCGCCGGCTCGGCCGCGTCGGCGAGGCCGACCGGGCGTGGAAGGCGAGCTACCGGTCGGCCCGGGAGGCCGGCGACCTGGGCGCGATGGCCTGGGCCCTGTGGAGCGGCGGCACCCTGGCCCGGCAGCGCGGGGCGCTCGCTCTCGCCCGGCGGCTGCTGGGCCTGGCGGCCGAACTGGGCGAGCGCGGCGGGGACGTCGTCGTACGGGGCTACTCGCTGGCGGGGCTCGCGGAGACCGGCCGGATCCAGGGCGACTACGAGGCCGTCGGGCGGCTGCACGAGCAGTTGCTGGCCGAGGCCCGGCGGCGCGGGGAGGCGCGGCACACGGTGTGGGCGCTGGAGGGCATCGCCCAGATGCACCGCAACACCGGTGCCTACGACACGGCGTACGCGCTCTTCGAGGAGGCCGCGGAGGTCGCCGCGCGGGCCGACGACCGGCGCGGTCACGCCTGGGCGCTGCGCGGGCTCGCCGACATCGTCTCGGTGCGTGACGGTGACGTGGAGCGCGCTCTGGCGCTGCTGTCGGAGGCGGAGGCCGGCTGCCGTGCCATGAGCCTGTCCGGCGCCCTCGCCTACAACCACAAGATGCGCGGCAACGTCCTTTACCGGGCCGGGCGTTGGGCCGAGGCCCGGGAGCTGTACGAGGAGGCGCTCGCGGAGTTCCGGGCGATGAGCGAGCCGCGCGGGGAGGCGCTGGCGCGGCTGGGGCTGGCCAAGTCGCTGGCCCGGCTGGGCCGCGACCGGGACGAGACGGCCGCCGAACTCGCTGATCTGCACGAGGTGTTGGGGCGCATCGGGCTCCGGCACGCGCAGGAGATGGTGGCGCGGGCCCAGGCGGAGTTCGGCGTGGAGCCGGGGGCCGCACGGTGACGACGGCCCTCAAGCAGCCTCCCGTCCAGGCCCCTCACGTCCTCGACCGCTGCCGGGTGTTGGTGCGTCCCGCGCTGCGGGCCGCCGTCGATCGGCTGCATCCCTGGGTCGGTGAGATGGCCGCCTATTCCCTCGGCTGGTGCGAGGTCGGTGGTGCGCCCGCGGTCGCATCCGGAGGCAAGGGCGTGCGGCAGGCGCTGGCGGTACTCGGTGCGGAGGCCGCGGGGGCGTCCGCACGGGCCGGGGTGCCGGCCGCGGTGGCGGTGGAGTTGCTGCACACCTTCTCGCTGACGCACGACGACATCATGGACGGCGACCCGGCCCGGCGGGGCCGCGCCACCGTCTGGCAGGCCTACGGCACGGGCCCGGCGGTCCTCGCGGGGGACGCCCTGTTCGCGCTCGCCGTCGAGACCCTCGCGGTCACCGGGCAGGCGCCCGCCGCGCTGCGGCTGGTGAGCCGGGCGCTCGGCGATCTGGTGCGTGGACAGGCCGACGACCTGCTCTTCGCCGCCCGCCCCTGGACCGGGCCGGGTCGGGTGGGCCCGGCCGAGTACCGGGCGATGGCCGAGCACAAGACGGGGTCGCTGCTGGGCTGTGCGCTCGCGTTGGGTGCCCTGCTGGGCGGTGCCCCGCCGGCTGTGGTCGACGCGCTGGACCGGGCCGGTCGGCACATCGGGGTGGCCTTCCAGGTCGTGGACGACGTGCTGGGCGTCTGGGGCGATCCCGCCGTCACCGGAAAGCCCGTCCACGCCGATCTCCGGGAGCGCAAGAAGACGTTCCCGGTGCTGGCC
>JABFXD010000796.1 GCA_013361925.1 Streptomyces sp.
AGTTCGGCCAGTTCCCAGGTCTCCTCGATCATCGCGCCGATGTCCATGCCCGCGTCGGCGTGCGCGCGGAAGACCTTGACGTGGGCGGACAGGCCCAGGTCGGCGACGAGTTCGGCGACGTCGACCTCGCCGGGGGCGATCCACAGGCCGCTGAACAGGGGGCCGAAGCCGGACCAGGTGAGTTTGGAGCGCAGGTCGTGGCGTTGGCGTTGCCAGGACTCGGGGAGGGAGAAGCCGAGGAGGGTCCAGGTGCCGTCCCAGTGGCGGTTCACGGCGCCGGTCTGCCAGATGCGGCGTTCGCCGTCCCGCAGGACCGCCGCCGAGTGCTCGGTCAGGCCGAAGTACATGCGGCGGCCCTCGCGCTGCCGGCGCAGCAGGCCGCGGTTCACCATGCGGGTGAGGGTGGAGCGCGTCGCCTGCTCGCCGACGCCCACGCGGGCGAAGACGTCGATGACGCTGCCCGAGTACACGCAGACGTCACGCCCGAGCACCTGGTCGCCCAGGAACGTGAGCATGAGGGACTGGGGCCGCAGCGACTCTTCCGTGGTCACGCGGCCACCGTACCTCCCTCCGATTCAGCTGGTGACCTGGTGGTACGAGGACTTCGTCAGGCACCCGCCACGTCGACGAAGACGGGGTTCGAATAGAACCACGTGTCCGCCCACGGGTCACCGTCGCCGGGCGTGTGCGGGATCGGCCCGTGGGGGTCGATCGACGCGCCGAGGTAGCCCGCACCATGGCGGTTGCCGTCGCTGCCGCGCAGCCGGACGTAGAAGGACTCGTCCCCCGCGGTCAGCGGGATGCGCAGGGTGTACGTCCCCTTGCGGCCGCTCACGTCCTTTGTCCGTACGACCTTCGTGTCCGGCGCCTGCCAGGAGTCACGGTCGGCGGAGGCACCGCGCACCGCACCCCGGATCACGTCCACGTGCGCCAACTCCGGCAGGATCCCCTGGGGGTTGGGCCGGGACGCGGTCGTGACCGTCACGTACAGGCTGATCTTCTCGCCCTTGCGGACCCGCAGCCGGCCGCCGAGCGTGACGCCCCGGCCGGCGTCGCAGTCCCGCTTCAGGCGGACGTCGAGGCCGTCGAGCAGATGCCCGTGGTCCAGCCAGACGCGGCCCGCGCGCAGGCCCGCCATGACCGCGCGGTAGCCGTAGCGGGTGACGCCGACGTGGGTGCGGCTGAACTCGCCCGGCCAGAAGTCGCTGCCCGGCTGCGGGGTGTCGGTGTTCACCGGGTCGGGCAGCTTGCCGGTGTTGTCGAAGTTCTGGCCGGCCGGCCAGTCGCCGTTCTTCCAGGTGTCGAAGACGGTCCGGTGGTTGTCGGAGTTGGTGGTGATCGAGAACAGCCTGCCCTCGGCCAGCATCGCGTCCCACAGACCGCCGACGGTCGCCGTCGCCCAGTCGAAGCCGCCGTACGTCACATACGCCTCGGCCGGATAGCCCGCCCAGGACTGCGCCGACGGCTTGTTCTCGTACTCGCCGCGGATCGACGTCGCCCCGCGCCAGCCGGGCAGGGCCGCGCCCTGGGCGCCCGGTGCGCCCTCCATGCCGATCATGATCTCGGGGGCCGCGTCCCGCCAGTTGCGCATCTCGTGCGGGGAGTCGATGCCGAGGCGGAGGGGGTGGTTGGCGATGACCAGGACGTCGTCGACGTATCCCGAACGGCGTTGCTCCGCCAGCCACTTGATCGCCTTGACGGCATGCGCCTCGTTGCGGGCGGTGTCGGTCGCGCCGGCCGAACCCTCGGTGTAGCCGAGCAGCTTGCCGTCGTAGGCGAGCTCGAACTGAGTGAGCAGATCGGTCTCGTGGGGGCCGGGGGCCGCGAAGACCGTGCAGTGCTCGGCGGCCGGGATGTACCACTCCAGGCCCTGGAAGATCAGCTGGCGCGGGTTCTCGGCGCGGGCCTTGACGATCTCGGCGTGCTCCAGCTTCGCGCCGTACGCGGCGTGGCCGAAGTTGGAGTGCTCGTTGAACACCATCCAGTCCAGACCGTACTTGGCGGCGGCCCTGGCCTGCTGGGAGAACGTGTACTTGGCGTCGTGGCTGTAGACGGAGTGGATGTGGTGGTCGCCGACGAGGTAGGCGAGCCGCGGGTCGTCGCCGCCGAGCCGCTGTTGGGCGGCCTCGGCGGGCAAGGCCGCCCCGCCGAGGGCGAAGGCCGCGCCGAACAGACCGGCGCCGCGCAGGAGCCCGCGCCTCGACAGGCCCTGCGGGTCGAGGTCGGCGGGGGAGACGGAGGGGTCGGCCCAGGAGGGCAGCTGCTGTTCGGTCATGACGGTCCTCGACAGGTCAGTGGTTCATGAAGGACGTGACGGGCAGCGCCCGTTCGACGATGCGGACGTCGCCGAGGCGTCCGTGCAGGATCTGGTCGATCTTCCCGCCGTACTCGTAGCCGCCGAGCAGCCACGGGAGTCCGACGGAGGCGATGCCGGTCGACGTCGCCCTGGGGTTGCGGACGACCGAGCAGCCCTCGACATAGAGGGTGGTGTGCCGGCCGTCGTTGACGATCGCCAGGTGCCACCAGGTCTCCAGCGGCGTCTCCTGGCCCCAGTTGGTGGCGATGCCCTCCTGGTTCAGCGGGCGCATCGCCCACTGCGGCTCACGGTCGTTGGAGAGGGACAGCGTGGCCA
>JABFXD010000448.1 GCA_013361925.1 Streptomyces sp.
GCCGTGAGCAGGGCGCCGAGGCCGGGGGCCGCGGGGCTCTCGGCGTGCACGACCCGGCCCTCGGTCAGATGCAGGGTGCCGCGCTCGCGGAGCAGGACGCCGGTGGCCCGCTCGGCGGCGAGCCGGGTCAGCATCGGGGAGACGCCGCCCCAGGCGCGCTCACGGGCCTCCGCCTTGTCCCGTACCGGCAGCCGGGGCGGTGGCGTGGTTCTCACCGCGGTCATCCGAGGACCAGCCGTCCGGTCATCTCGCCGAGCCGGATCCGGGCCAGCGCGAGGTTGCCCTCCACGCGGGCCAGCCACAGATGGAGGAAGACGCTGCTGTCGAAGGACGTCCGCACGAAGCACAGGACGTGGTAGCTGTCCCGGTTGCTGATGATGACGTCCTCGACCGGGGGGTCGGCGGCGCTGTTCTCTGGGTCGTCCGGCGCGAACGCCCGGTGCTCGGCGGCCAGCCGGGCCAGCTCGGCGGCCTCGGCCGCGGCCGTCTCGTGGTCGCCGCCCGGTGACTCGCCGGCGGTGCCGAGGGCCAGCCCGCTCGTCCAGTCGACCAGCGCGGCACCCCGGGCACCGGGCAGTTGCATGACTTCCGACAGACACTCGTCGATACCGGGCACCGTGAGTTCCCCTCCCGCCTGGGGTTCGGCTGAGTGACGCCGAAACTACGCAGGGTGTGCGTGAGGGGTGAGGGTTATGGCATTTTCCGGTGGAACATGCGTCAGATGACTAAGGTGGGTCAACTGGGCTCGTTTTCCGAACAGTTGAGCCCCATGTCCTCCGGCGTGCGTCAACGGCGCCCGGCTGCTCAGAGGGTGGTGAGGGCCGAGGCGTGCGCCCCTCCGGACTCGGCCACGATCTCGTCGAGCGTCTGCGGGGTGCGGACGGTCGCGAAGGCGACCCCGTCGCCGTCGCTCGGCGTGAAGCCGTAGATGCCCGGCCGCGCGAGGGAGTTGTACGCGTAGTGGTGCGCGAAGTAGTACGCCCCCGTGTCCAGCGCCGCCGCGTAGTCGCCCTGCTCCAGCAGGGGCAGCGCCCTGCCCTCGGCCAGCAGGTCGCCCGAGAAGCAGGCAGGCCCCGCGACGTCCTGCACCACCTCGGGCCCCTCCTTCGGCCGCCCCTTCCCGTCGTACGCGGCGATCCTCAGCGGCCACGACCCCGGCACGTACACCGTCCGCGTCGCCACCTGCACGCCCGCGTGCGTCACCGCCACCGGCCGCCCGCCCGCGCTCTTCGCGTACTCCACCCGCGCCACGACCGTCCCGTGCTTGGCCAGCAGCGACCGCCCGAACTCGGTCACCAGCCCGTAGCGCCCGTCGAACAGTCCCGGCACCGCCTCGCTCAGCAGTCGCGCGTACTGCGCGTACGTCGGCGCCGTCTCGTCCGAGCCGAAGTTCACCGGCAGCCCGCCGCCGATGTCGATCGTGTCGATCTGCGGGCGCCCGACGTGCCGGTTGATCTCCTCGGCGAGCGCGTACGTCTCCGCCACGCCCCGCGCCATCAGGGACAGCGGGATGCCCTGCGAGCCGGTGTGCGCGTGCAGCCGGTTCAACCAGGGCCGGTCGGCGTAGGCGCGCAGCAGCCACTCCCGGGCGCCGGGGTCACGCAGCGCCACCCCGAACTTCGAGGTCGCCGTCGCCGTCGAGGTCGCCCCGATGGAACCCCCGCCGACCTGCGGATTCACCCTGATTCCCAGCGGGGACCGGCTGGCCGCGGACCTGATCAGGGCGTCGATGCGCTCCAGCTCCTGCGGGTTGTCCGCGTTCACGGCGATCCCGAGGGCGAGGGCCTCCCGCAGCTCGGCGGGCGTCTTCGCGGGCGAGTCCAGGACGGTCTCCCGCGGGGTCACCCCCGCCGCCCGCGCCAGCGCCAGCTCGCCCGGGCTCGCCACCTCCGCCCCGATCCCGGCCTCCCGCAGCAGCCGCAGCACCGGCACCAGCGGGGTCGCCTTCACCGCGAACGCGTGCAGCACCGGGGTGCCGGGCGCGGTGACCGCGTCGAAGGCCGCCCGCAGCTCGGCCGCCGACTCCCTGATGCCGGCCACGTCCAGCAGCCCGACGAGGGGGGAGTCGGGCCCCAGCAGCCCCTGCTCCACCGCCGCCCGCACCGCGCCGTCGCGCCGGACGGCGCGCTCACCCCGGCCTTCGTTGTCCATGACGTCCCCCGTCAGGTCGTTGTCCGCACCCATGCGTCCAGCCAAACACCCGCGACGCGCCCGCGCCGGGGGACCGCGCTATTGACTAGCTCTATTCAGGCGGCGACTATGTGAATAGAGAGCCAAACAGTCCACCAGGAGGCAGACCATGTCAGGACCCCGCCCCGTCCGAGCGCCGCGCGGTACGGAACTGAGCGCCCTGGGATGGCAGCAGGAAGCCGCCCTGCGGATGCTGCAGAACAACCTCGACCCCGAGGTCGCCGAGCACCCCGACAAGCTCGTCGTCTACGGCGGCACCGGCAAGGCGGCCCGCGACTGGCGCTCCTTCGACGCGATGGTCCGCACGCTGCGGACGCTGAAGCAGGACGAGACGATGCTCGTCCAGTCCGGCCGCCCCGTCGGCGTCATGCAGACCCACGAGTGGGCCCCGCGCGTCCTCATCGCCAACTCCAACCT
>JABFXD010000609.1 GCA_013361925.1 Streptomyces sp.
TGACATCGACGAGGCCGTCAAGCTCGGCACCATGGTCGCCGTGCTGCGCACCGGCGGCAAGCTCGCCCAGTTCGCACCGCCCGCCGAACTGCTCACGCACCCGGCGGACGACTTCGTGGAGGACTTCCTGGGCGCGGACCGGGGTGTCCGGCGTCTCTCCTTCTTCCCGTCCACCGGGCTCGAACTGACCATGGCGCCCGTCGTCACGGCGGGCGGCGGCACCGAGGGGGCGGACACCGACGCCGAGTTCCTCCTGGTGACGGACGCCGACGGCAGACCGCTCGGCTGGACCAAGCCGGCGGACCTCGCCGCCGCGGACGGCCAACTGCTGCCTTACGGGCGCCCGTTCGTCGCCGGTACCGACTCGCTGCGGGCCGCGCTGGACTGCGCGGTGCTCTCGCCCACCGGGTGGGCCGTGGCCGTCGACACGGACGGCAAGGTGACCGGCGTGGTGTCCCAGCAGACGATCGCCCGGGCGATCAGGGGCGCCCACGCCGAGGGCCGTGCGGACGCGGACGCGAAGGTCACCGGATGAACTGGGACCGCCTCTTCGACATCCCCAGCGACCTCCAGCACAGCTGGCTGGGACTGGTCGGCCTGCATCTGCGCGAGGCCCTGCTCCCCGTCCTCGCCGGGCTGCTGATCTCGCTCCCGCTGGCCCAACTCTGCGTCCGCTTCCGCTGGTTGTACCCGCCCGTGCTGTGGGTGACGACCATCCTCTACGCCATCCCCTCGCTGGCCTTCTTCGTCCTGCTCATCGACTACACCGGCCAGACCGAGCTGACGGTGATGATCCCGCTCACCGTCTACAGCCTCGTCGTGCTGGTCCCGGCGATCGTCGACGGTGTCCGCTCGGTCCCCCAGGAGACCCTCGCCGCCGCGACCGCCATGGGCTTCGGACCCGTACGCCGTTACGTCCAGGTCCAGTTGCCGATCGCGGTGCCCGCCATCATCGCGGGCCTGCGGGTCGCCACCGTGTCCAGCATCAGCCTGGTCAGCATCGGCAGCATCATCGGCAACCAGGGCGCCCTCGGCAATCTCATCAACGACGCCAACATCTACAACCGGCCCGAGCTCGCCGTGAACGCCGTACTCAGCATGGCGCTGCTCGCCCTCCTCGCCGACGGCGCCCTGGTCGTCGTACGACTGGTGCTGACGCCGTGGATGCCGCGCCGGGTGACGCGTACGAAGACGAGTGCGAAGCCGAGTTCGAAGACGATGACGAAGGAAGTCTGGTGAACTTGTTCCACTTCATCGACGCGTTCTTCAGCGACGGCGCGCACTGGCACGGCTACGACGGCATCCCCACCCGGCTCGCCGAACACCTCGGCTACACCCTGGAGGCGCTGGGCCTCGCCGTCCTGATCGGCCTGCCGGTCGGTCTGGTCACCGGTCACTACGGCCGTGGCGGCAACGCCCTCTCCCTCGTCGCCACCGCGTGGCGGGCCCTGCCCACCTTCGGTCTGCTCGTGCTGCTGACCCTGCTGTACGGGTTCGGCCTGATCAACGTCATGGTCCCGCTCGTCGTCCTCGCCGTGCCGCCGATCCTCGTCACCACGTACGAGGCGATGCGTTCCGTCGATCCCTCGCCGGTGGACGCGGCGCGGGGCATGGGCATGAGCGAGGCCGGGGTGCTGTTCCAGGTCGAACTGCCCGCCGCGCTCCCGCTGGTGCTCAGCGGGATCCGCTCGGGGGCCATCCAGATCGTCTCGACGGCCACGATCGCCGCGTACGTCGGGCTCGGTGGGCTCGGCCGGTTCATCATCGACGGGCTCTACCAGCGCGACTACGAGAAGGTCGTGGGCGGCGCCACGCTCGTCGCCGGGATGGCGCTGGCCACGCTCGCCGTGTTCTGGGCGGTGGGGCGGGTCGCGGTGTCGGCGGGGGTGCGGCGCAGCGCCTGAACGCCGCGCCGCCGCAGGTCAGTTCGACAGGTTGGCGAACATGCCGGGCTCGTAGTCCCCGCCCTGCTTGTGCACGATGACGTTCATCCGGGTCGCCGCGTTGATCAGCGACACCAGGCAGACCAGCGCGCCCACCTCGTCGTCGTCGAAGTGCCTCCGCACCTCGGCCCAGGTCTCGTCCGTGACGCCCTGGGCCGAGTCGGCCAGCCGCGTGCCCTCCTCGGCGAGGGCCAGCGCGGCCCGTTCGGCGTCCGTGAACACGGTGCTGTGCCGCCAGGCGGAGACGAGACCGAGGCGCAGCACGCTCTCTCCCGCGGCAGCCGCCTCCTTCATGTGGATGTCCACGCAGAAGCCGCAGCCGTTGAGCTGGCCGACCCGCAGCTCCACCAGCTCCCGCAGGCTCTTGGGCAGGGTGGACTCCTCCAGGGCCAGCGAGACGTTGTAGAAGCGCTTGGCGACCTTCGCGGCAGTCGGGCTCTCGAACAGGTTGAAGCGGGGTTTCATGACGTCGTCCTCACGGTCGGATCGGCTTGACGAACACGAGACGCCGGTCGCACGGACCGTGTGACAGCGGTGAGTTGTGACGCAGGCCACTGGCGGTGGTTGTCACAGGCGTGCCGAGGGCGGCGTCCAGTGGGTATGGACACACAGGACGCCACCGACGCCTTCGTCGCCCATCGGAACCTGCTCTTCACCGTCGCCT
>JABFXD010000211.1 GCA_013361925.1 Streptomyces sp.
CGGACGGGCACGGCAGGGGTCCACGCCAGCCGCCAGCGGGTGGTGAGCGCGGCCCCGTCGCCCGTACCGGACACCTGGACCGGTTCGCCGTAGCCGGTGCCGCAGACGGCGAGGCGTTGGAGGAGGATCTCGCGGCGGCCGTCGAGGGCCGAGCGCAGCGGGTCGAGCCGCAGTTCGCGCGCGGCGGGTTCGTCGGGCCCCGGCAGTCGCAGGGCGGCGAGTTCCGCCTCGACGGCCGGGCCGAGCCCGGAGCGGGGCGTCCCCGGGGCGACCCGGCCCCGGTCGGTGCCGACGAGTACCGTCTCCAGCGCCTGGGCGAGGGCCCGGCCGCGGCCCAGGGGCTCGCCCTGGCCCATTACGGTCGTCAGCGCCTCCAGCACCTCGCCGCGGCCGGGCGCGGCCAGCCCCCGCAGACGGGCCAGGTCACCCGCGACCCGCAGGGTCTCCCGGGCCTCGCCGGTGCCGGCCACATGCCCGGCGGCACGCAACTCCCGGCACACGTCGGTGATCGCCCGAGCGGCGGCCTCGTACAGGCGCTCGGGATCGCCCCCGGCGGTGAACACCGCCTGCTGCCAGCGCGGATCGCGGATGCCGGCCGGGTATCCGGAACGGGAGTCGAGCAGGTCGAACGCGTAGGGCACGAGTGAGGTGACGACTGCGGGGTGCGCGTCGTCGGGGGCGGGCGCGCCCGGTGCCGATGCCTCGGCGGTGTCGACGGCCAACGCCGGTGCGTGGAAGGCGCCGACGACGGCCGCGACCCGGCGCCCACCGCGCGCGGCGCGGGCGATCGTCTCGCGCATACGGGCCTCGCGGGCAAGGTCCACCGCGGGCACCCCGCCCGTGGACTCGGCGTCCCGGCGCAGCGCCCAGCCGACGCCCAGGGCGGCCCGGCGTACGGCCTCGGGGGCGCACCCCGGGGCGAGGACCTCCACGGCGCGGTCCCACATGTCGTCGCCGTCCCGGCCGGTTCCGGCCGCGGTGAGCGCCGCCGCGAACGCGGTCGGCGCCTCGGCGGCCGGGACACGGGCGTCCGGGGCCGGCGTGTCGCCCCAGCGCGGGTCGGCCATCGGCAGGTCGCAGCACAGCACCTCCACCCCGCGCTCCCGGGCCCAGCGGACCGCGGCGAGTTCGGGGGAGAAGTCGGCGAAGGGGTAGAAGCCGAGCCGCCCGCTGTCACCGGCCCCCGCCAGCGCGACCGGTGCCACGGTGCCGGGCGCGCCGAGATGGGTCAGCCAGGGCTGGAAGTCGGCGGGGAGTTCTATGCAGACGACCTCGGCGCCCGAGGCGTCCAGCAGGGCGGGCACCGCGGCGGCGAGCGCCGGGCTGTGGTGCCGTACGCCCAGCAGGTACGGCGCCACCGAGTCGGCGAGGGCGGTGAGGGCCGCCCTCGGTTCCTGAACGCGTGTCACCGAAGGTTCTCCCGCAGGTCCCAGAGCCGGCGCCAGGTCGCCGACCCGTCCTCGGCACGGCGGCGCACCGGACCGTCCCAGTAGCCGAGCAGCCGCGCGTGGTCGGCCGGGTCGTCCTTGCGGACCACGCCCAGCAGATGGCCGGGGACCAGGTCGAGCGAGTCTCCGCCCGGCAGGTAGGCGGCGGCCACACCCAGGGAGGCGGCGACCTGCACCGCCTCGGCGGTGGACATCACCGTGCCGGGACGCTCCACGTCCCAGCCCTCGGCCGAACGTCCGGCCCGCAGGTCGCGGAAGACGGTGACCAGGACGTCGAGGACCGCGTCGTCGACACCGAACGCCGCGCCCGCCCGCTCGACGGCCGCCGTGGCCTGCCGCCTGACGAGGGCGGTCTCCGCCTCGACGTCCGCGATCGGGTGCACGGTCTCGAAGTTGAAGCGGCGCTTGAGGGCGGCGGACATCTCCGACACCCCGCGGTCGCGGAGGTTGGCGGTGGCGATGACGGTGAACCCGGGGGCGGCGGCCACCTGCGCGTCCTCGGTGCCGGACAGCTCGGGCACGCTCATCCGCCGGTCGGACAGGATCGACACCAGCGCGTCCTGCACCTCGGGCAGACAGCGGGTGATCTCCTCGACCCGGGCCACCTGTCCGGCGCGCATCGCGGCGAGCACCGGCGAGTCCACCAGCGCCTGCGGGGTCGGGCCCTGGGCGAGGAGCAGGGCGTAGTTCCAGCCGTAGCGCAGCGCGTCCTCGGTGGTGCCCGCGGTGCCCTGCACGGTGAGGGCGCTGGTGCCGCTGACGGCCGCCGACAGCAGCTCGGACAGCATCGACTTGGCGGTGCCGGGCTCGCCGACGAGCAGCAGTCCGCGCTCTCCGGCGAGAGTGACCACGCACCGCTCCACCAGGGCGCGTTCGCCGACGAACTTGGGGGCGACGACCAGCTCGTCCGGCAGCTCGGGGTGTGCCTCGGGCAGCTTGAGGGCCTCGCCGCCGCTGCCGCACACGAAGGTGATCACGGCGCGGGGCGTCAGCAGCCAGCCGGGCGGACGGGGACCGTCGTCGTGGGCGGCGAGGAAGGCGAGTTCGGTGGCGAAGCGTTCTTCGGCGGGCAGGGTCTGCCGGGGCGGGAGGGCCGTCGCCGTGTCGGTCAGGGGCATGGAGGTCCTTGCTCGATGGGTCGGTCGGTGTGGGGTGTG
>JABFXD010000517.1 GCA_013361925.1 Streptomyces sp.
GCCACGCGGGGCCGCTCCTCGTCCACCTGGACCTCCCAGTCCTCGTCGAGCAGCGCGGCGACCATCGAGGGCCAGACGTAGTCGGCCGGGTCGAAGCCGCTGTCGTCCGCCGACCGGCTCTCCATGCCCGCGTGATGCACGAGCAGCAGCACTCCGCCGGGCGCCACGGCATCGAGCAGCGCCCTTTCGGCCGCGGCGTCGGGGGTGCGCTGCAAGGCGGGATACTGCGCCGAGACCAGGTCGAAGGAGGCAGGCGGGAGCGCCGCCTCGGTCAGCGCGGCGTGCGTCCAGCGCACGGTGACGCCGGCGTCGCGTGCGTGTCCGGCCGCCCGCTCCAGCGCCACACCCGAGACGTCGAGCGCGGTCACCTCCCAGCCGGCGCGCGCGAGCCAGACGGCGTCGGCGCCCTCGCCGCAGCCCACGTCGAGCACCCGGCCGGGGGCGAGCCCGGCGACCTCGGCCACCAGCGCGCCATTGGGCTCGCCGCTCCACAACTGCTGTCGGTCGGCGTAACGGGTGTCCCACTCCGCCCGCACCGCCGGGTCTCCGGCATACGCGTCGGCGGGCGAGGAGGACGTGGCGGGAACGGGCGCCGGTGTGGTGATGTCGTCGGTCATCGGACCACCGTCGCCCCTGGTGCCCCCCTCACGCCACACTCGTTGCCGGACCGGCAAAAACGGTGTGCCGGAACCGCTCGGGGTCAGCGGCCCCTGCGGACCCGGGCCGCGGCCCGGGCCTCCGCCGCCTTGCGGGCCTCGGCGGCCTTGCGGGACTCCTTCGCGGGGCGGCCCGTACGGTCGCCGAGTCCTCGGAAGGGGATGTTGCCGGTGGAGGTCTTCGTCCCGGTCGGCGGGCGCTTCGCGCCGGTGAGGGCGGTCAGCTTCGCCTCGCCGGAGCGCACCTGGGTGACCGTCGGCCGGATCCCGGCCTCGGACATCATCCGGTTCACGTCGCGTCGCTGGTTGGGCGTGACCAGGGTGACCACGGTCCCGGACTCCCCGGCGCGGGCCGTGCGCCCGCCGCGGTGCAGATAGTCCTTGGCGTCGGCCGGCGGATCGACGTTGACGACGAGGTCGAGCGTGTCGATGTGAATGCCCCGCGCGGCGACGTTGGTGGCCACCAGCACGGTGATCGCACCGTCCTTGAACTGGCCCAGCGTGTGGGTGCGCTGCGGCTGCGACTTCCCGCTGTGCAGGGCACCGGCCCGGATGCCGCTGGCCCGCAGATGGCGGGTGAACTGGTCCACGGCGGCCTTGGTGTCCAGGAACATCAGGACCCGGCCGTCCCGCGCGGCGATCTCGGTCGCGGTCGCGTACTTGTCGGCGGCGTGGATGTTCAGCACATGGTGTTCCATCGTGGTGACCGAGCCCGCGGCGGGGTCGACCGACGCGAGCACCGGGTCGTGCAGATAGCCGCTCACCAGCTGGTCCACGTTGCGGTCGAGCGTGGCCGAGAACAGCAGCCGCTGACCGTCCGGGCGCACTCGGTCCAGGAGCTCCGTGACCTGGGGCAGGAACCCGAGGTCGCACATCTGGTCGGCCTCGTCCAGCACCGTGATCCGCACCTGGTCGAGATGGCAGTCCCGGCGCTCCACGAGGTCGGTCAGCCGTCCCGGCGTCGCGATCAGTACATCGACCCCGGCCCGCAGCGCCGCCTGCTGCCGGTTGATCGACAGCCCGCCCACCACGGTCGCAAGGCGCACCTTGAGGGTCTGCGCGTACGGGGTCAGCGCGTCGCTCACCTGCTGGGCGAGCTCCCGGGTCGGCACCAGGACCAGCGCGAGCGGCCGCTTGGCGTCCGCCCGCAGGCCCGCGGTCCGGACGAGGAGCGCAAGCCCGAAGGCCAGCGTCTTGCCGGATCCGGTCCGGGCACGGCCGAGGACGTCGCGGCCGGCCAGCGCGTTGGGCAGGGTGGCCGCCTGGATCGGGAAGGGCTCGGTCACGCCGAGGTCGGTCATGGTCCGCGCCAGCTCCGGTGGCAGCCCGAGCGCGTCGAAGGAGGCGGCCGGGGGCAGGCCGGGCGGCACGGTCGGTCCAGGACTCGACGGCTGCGCGTTCATGGGGGGACCCTTCCTGATCTGGCGCCCCGGAACGATAGGAGGCCCGTACCCCTTGGCACGGGCCCCGGCGAAGTCGAAGCGTGGGCCCATTTTATCAGCGGCCACCCGCACGACCCGCTGCTCCGGGCGGCGTCCTAGGTCCAAGTGCCGAGACCGGATCGGACCGTGGGCGGGTTTCCGGGCCCGGCCGGCTCGCTAGCGTGGGCGGACCGACGTGATCACCCGCCCGGCGGTGGGGCGGACGAGCGTGCCCCGGACGCACCCCAGGAGCCCCATGCCCATCAGCGGTCACACGTACCTGTGCAGGTTCGACGTACTGGAGGAGGGCGTGCCCCGCCGGTTCGAGGTGGACGGCGTGCCCGTCTCCCTGGTCCTGACCGAGGGTGAGGTGTTCGCGATCCATGACGTGTGCTCGCACAGCGCCGTCTCGCTCTCCGAGGGGGAGGTGGAGGGGTGCACGGTCGAGTGCTGGCTGCACGGCTCCCGCTTCGACCTGCGCACCGGCAAGCCCCTCGACCCGCCGGCCTCGCGGCCCGTCCC
>JABFXD010000228.1 GCA_013361925.1 Streptomyces sp.
GTGATGGGCTTGAGCACGGGCAGGACGACGTACCGGAAGCTCTGGAGCGGGGAGCAGCCGTCGATCAGGGCCGCGTCCTCGAAGTCGCGGGGCAGGGCGCGCAGGAAACCCGCGTACAGGAAGACCGTGAACGGGACCTGGAGGCCGGAGTAGAAGAGCACGAGCGCCCATGGGGTGCCGAGGAGGCCCAGGTCGCGCATGGTCTGGTACAGCGGGAGCGAGGCGAGTTGGAACGGCAGTACGAGGCCGAGGAGGACCAGCAGATAGGTGCCTCGTGACCAGCGGGCCGTGATGCGGGCCAGCGGATAGGCGGCGAGGGAGGAGACGGCCAGCACGATCACGACGCTGCACGCCGTCACCAGCAGGCTGTTGGCCAACGCCCCGCCGAGGGCGCCCTGTTGCCAGGCGGTGGTGAAGTTGTCCAGGGTCGGTGAGCTGGTCGGGCTGATGGGGGACGAGGTGTCCGAGGCCGGTCGCACGGCGAGGTTGACCAGGACGTAGACCGGGAAGCCGACGGTGAGCGCGATGGCGATCATCGACAGTTCGAGGGCGAGGGTGCGGGGGCGGTAGCGGTTCACGAGGCGGCCCTCTCGCTGCGGGCCAGCATGGCGTACTGACCGGTGGAGGCGATGGCGACGACGATCGTCAGGACCACGGCGAGGGCGATGCTGTAGCCGAACTCGCCGAGGGTGAAGGCGTCCTTGTAGATGAGCGTGGAGAGGGTGTCGGTCGCGTGCCCGGGGCCGCCGCCGGTCAACGCGTAGACCTGGTCGAAGAGTTTGAGCCCGCCGATGCTCGACAGCAGCAGGTTGATCGTGAAGGCCGGGGCCAGCAGCGGCCGGGTCACCGACCAGAAGCGGCGCACGGGGCCGGCGCCGTCGAGGGAGGCGGCCTCGTGGATCTCCGGGGGTACCGACTGGAGTCCGGCCAGGAAGATGACCATCGAATAGCCCGCGTACTGCCAGACGATCACCGCGACGATCGTCCACAGGGCCAGGTCGGGGCTGCCCAGCCAGTCCTGCCGCAGGCCGTCGAGTCCTACGGCGCCGAAGAGGCTGTTGACCGCGCCGTCCGGGCCGAGCAGGTTCCGCCACAGGTAGGCGGTCACGATCGGGGTGACCACCGCGGGCGCGAACAGCAGGACCCTGAGCAGATTGCGGGTCTTGATGGCCGAGTTGACGCCGAGGGCCAGCAGCAGCCCCACCGCGTTCTGCACGATCGTGATGGCCACGGCGATGAGCAGGGTGTGCCAGATGGCCTGGACCGCGTCGGCGTCCCGGGTCATCTCGGCGAAGTTGTCCAGTCCGACGAAGGAGAAGTCGGGGTCCAGGCCGTCCCAGTCGGTGAACGCGTAGTACAGCCCGCGGGCGCTGGGGACGAGGACGACGAAGGCGAACAGCAGCAGGGCCGGCGCCATGAACCACCAGGGCGGTGTGGTGCGCGCCCGGCGGGCCGGGGCGCCCGGGGCGGGGTCCGGGGGGTGGTCACGGTCCGGGAGCTGGGCGTTCGGGGCGAGGGTCACGGGCGGACCTGCTTCCTTGAAACGATTCAAAGCCTGCCCGTTGCGGGCTGGAGCGGCTCGGCGGAGTGAGGGCACCTGCCGGGAATGTCGTGTTGTGGCTGCGGACGACAGCGGAACGCACACCCGCTGGGGGCTGACGGGTAACGTTTCCCATCGGGTGGTGCCAGACCCTAGAGAGCCCGCCGCATGACGTCAAGATGCCGCGCACGCTGCAGGATTGTTACGGCGCTGCCCTCGCCCGACCGATCCCGCTCCGGTGATCGCACTTACCCGGGGAGGACTTTCTCCGTACACTTTCCGCCAACGTTGCCCACGGCACCGGAGGAAGCCGCATGGAGCCGCCCAAGCCCGCACGTCGCGTGACGATCGTCGACGTGGCCCGTCATGCGCGGGTGTCCACCACCGCGGTGTCCAAAGTGCTGCGCAACGCCTATGGGGCGAGCCCCGAGATGCGGGCCAAGGTGCGGCGCGCCATCGACGAGCTCGGCTACCGGCCCCTGGCGGCCGCGCGAGGGCTGCGCGGACAGACGTACACCATCGGCGTGATGCTCCCGGACATCCGCAACCCCTTCTTCCCCGAGATCGTCGACGGCGTCACCGGCCGCCTCGCCGACACCGACTACCAGGTCTTCCTGGGCCCCGGCGGCTGCAACGACGAGCGGACCGAGGCCCGGGTCACGGAGGCCATGATCGACCGGGGGATGGACGGCATCATCCTGATCGCTCCCGTCTCCTCGCGCGCCCGCCTGGAGCACGTCGCCTCCGCCGTGCCGACCGTCGTGGTCGGCCGGCACGGGCACTCCCCCGTCTACGACACCGTCACGGACGACGACATGGCGGGCGCGTCCCTGGTCGTCGATCACCTCGTCGGCCTCGGCCATCGCCGTATCGCTCATATCGAGCACCACGAGACCGACCCCACGCGCATCGCGGAGATGCCCAACGCCCAGCGTGCGGACGGCTATCGGCGCGCCATGCGGGCGCACGGCCTCGCCGACGAGATCGACATCGTCTCCACCACCTACACCCAACAGGGCGGATACGAGGGCGCCCGGCAACTGCTCGCCCGT
>JABFXD010000589.1 GCA_013361925.1 Streptomyces sp.
CGCACCGGGCAGCAGCTCACCGGCGATCAGCGCGGCCCGCAGGGCGTCGGCGACCCGCTCGCGGTAGCTGCTCCGCTTGCCGCCGAGGGAGGGCAGGGCGGGAGCGGCGGCGCGGGAGGCGGGGGAGCTGCTGGGCCGGGCGGTGGACATGGTCGGTATCTCCTCGTACGGCGGGGTGCATGACGTGTACGGCGGTGCAGCCGGTGTACGGCGTATGCAATGTCACGCACCACCACTGTCACGCACCACCAGTATCTATGCGGCCGGGGACGAGGAGCTCCAGTGCTCTAGAGCACGAACCCGGCCGGGAACGGATCGCTCGGGTCGAGCAGATACTGGGCCGTGCCCGTGATCCACGCACGGCCGGTGAAGCTGGGCAGGACGGCCGGGCGACCGGCGACCTCGGTGGTGCCGAGGAGACGGCCGGTGAAGCTCGTCCCGATGAAGGACTCGTTCACGAACTCGGTGTGCAGCGGGAGTTCACCGCGCGCGTGCAGCTGGGCCATGCGGGCGCTGGTGCCGGTACCGCAGGGGGAGCGGTCGAACCAGCCGGGGTGGATGGCCATCGCGTGCCGGGAGCGGCGGGCGGTGGCACCCGGTGCGATCAGGTGGACGTGATGGCAGCCGCGGATGGACGGGTCCTCGGGGTGCACGGGCTCCTCCTCGGCGTTGATCGCGTCCATGAGGGACAGCCCGGCGGCGAGGATGTCGTCCTTGCGGGCGCGGTCGAAGGGCAGACCGAACTGGTCCAGCGGCAGGATGGCGTAGAAGTTGCCGCCGTACGCCAGGTCGTAGGTCACCGTCCGCCCGTCGGCGAGCGTGGCCTTGCGGTCGAGGGCGACGGAGAAGGACGGCACGTTCCGCAGGGTGACCGACTTCGCCGCCCCGTCCGCCACCTCGACCTCGGCGACGACGAGACCCGCCGGGGTGTCCAGCCGGATGGTGGTGACCGGCTCGACGACCTCGACCATGCCGGTCTCCACGAGCACCGTCGCCACACCGATCGTGCCGTGCCCGCACATGGGGAGGTATCCGGACACCTCGATGTAGACGACACCCCAGTCGCAGTCGGGGCGGGTCGGCGGCTGGAGGATCGCGCCGCTCATCGCGGAGTGCCCGCGCGGCTCGTTCATCAGCAACTGCTTGATGTCGTCGCGGTGTTCACGGAAGTACAGCCGACGCTCGTTCATCGTCGCGCCGGGGATGGTGCCGATGCCGCCGGTGATCACCCGGGTCGGCATGCCCTCGGTGTGCGAGTCGACGGCGTGCAGGACGAGTTTGCTGCGCATGGTCCGAACTCCTCAGTGAGACGCGGGGGTTACGCGAGTCCGGCGGCGACGGCCTGCTCGGTGGCGGAGCGGACCGCGGCCTCCTGCTCCGGCAGCAGGGGCTGCCGCGGCGGACGGCAGGCGCCGCCGGGACGGCCGACGATGTCCATGGACAACTTGATGGCCTGCACGAACTCGACCTTCGAGTCCCAGCGCAGCAGCGGGTGCAACTGCTCGTACAGCTTCTTCGCGGTGCCGAGGTCACCGGCGACGGCCGCCCGGTACAGCTCGACGGTCGCGCGCGGCAGCGCGTTCGGGTAGCCGGCCACCCAGCCCTTGGCGCCCGCGATCGCCAGCTCCAGCAGGACGTCGTCGGCACCGATCAACAGGTCCAGGTCCGGGGCGAGTTCGGCGATCCGGTACGCGCGGCGGACATCGCCGGAGAACTCCTTCACCGCGTGGATGTACCCCTCGGCGTGGAGTTCGGCGAGGAGTTCGGGCACCAAATCGACCTTGGTGTCGATGGGGTTGTTGTACGCCACCACCGGTACGCCCGCCTTCGCGACCTCGGCGTAGTGCGCGAGCACCGAACGCCCGTCGGCGCGGTAGGCGTTGGGCGGCAGCAGCATCACCGAGGCGCATCCGGCGTCGCGCGCCTGCTCGGCCCAGCGGCGGGCCTCCGCCGAGCCGTAGGCGGCGACACCGGGCATCACCCGCTCGCCCCCGATGGCGGCCACGGCCGTCTCGACGACCCTGGCCCGCTCTTCGGGGGTGAGCACCTGGTACTCGCCGAGCGAGCCGTTCGGTACGACGCCGTCACAGCCGTTCTCGACCAGCCAGGCGCAGTGGGCGGCGTAGGCGTCGTGGTCGACGGACAGGTCGTCGCGGAGAGGGAGCGCGGTGGCGACGAGGACGCCGCGCCAGGGGCGGGGCGGGTGGGGGGTGGTGGTCATCGGGGTTCCTCCGTGTGGATGGGGATGATGTGTGACATAGCACTGAGGGGCTTCTGAAGGGCTTCTGAAGGGCGATGGATGAGCGTCTCTACGTGTCCCGAGGGGCGTCGGTGTCCCCGGCCCGCGCGAGCACGCCGAGCGGTACCGGCCGGGCGAGCAGCCGTCGGGTGGGTGTGTCCGGGCAGCCGGCGATCCCCGCTACCCCGGACTCGCACATCCGCCCCTGGCACCAGCCCATGCCCGCCCGCGTCAGCAGTTTCACGGTCCGCAGATCCCCGGCCCCCAGCCCCGCGACGGCCTCACGGATCGCCCCGCCGGTGACCTCCTCGCAGCGGCACACCACCGTGTCGTCGCTGACCTGCTCGGCC
>JABFXD010000996.1 GCA_013361925.1 Streptomyces sp.
CTCGACCGGCTGCGGGCCGCGCTGGGCGAGCGGCGGATCTCCGCGTGGGGAGTGTCGTACGGGACGTATGTCGGCTCGGTCTACGCCCAGTTGTTCCCGGCGCGCACGGACCGGTTCGTGCTGGACAGCAATGACAACCCGGACCCGACGCGGGTCTCGCGCGCCTGGCTCGCCGGGCACGAGCAGGGCGTCGAGGACACCTTCCCCGAGTTCGCCAAGTGGGCGTCGGAGGACGGGAATCCGTACCGGCTCGCGGAGACCGCCGCCGAGGTACGGCCGCTGTTCCTGCGGCTGGCCGAGCGGCTCGACCGGGAGCCGATCCCGTGGCCCGGCGCCAACCCCGAGGAGCTGAACGGCAACGTGCTGCGGCAGACCATGCTGGACACCCTCTACGACCCCGACGACTTCCCCGCCCTCGCCCGGTTGATGCTGGCCGCCGAGAGCGGCACGCTGCCGCCGGCACCGGCCTCGCCGCCCGACGCCGTGCTGCAGAACGTGGCCGCGGTCGGCGCCGGGACGCTGTGCAACGACGTGGCCTGGCCGACCTCGACGGCCGTCTACCAGAAGGGAGTTGACGAGAGCCGGGCCAAGTACCCGCTCACCGCCGGCATGCCCCGCAACGCCATGGTCTGCGCCGCCTGGCCCTACGCGCCCCAGGAGCCGCCGGTGCGGATCACCGACCGAGGGCCCTCGAACATCCTCCTCGTGCAGAACGAACGGGACGTCGCCACCCCCGTGAGCGGCGCCCTCAAGCTCCGCGAGGCCCTCGGCCGGCGAGCCGTCATGGTGACCGTGAACTCGACGGGCCATGACGCCTATCTCGACAACGGCAACGCGTGCGGTGACGCGACGGTGTCCCGCTTCCTGGCCACCGGCGAGCGTCCCGCCACCGACCTCTACTGCCGCTGACACGCCCTGCCATAGGCCCGGGCCACGGCATGGAACGCCTCCTTCGGCTCCCGGTGCCAGCCCGCGTCCGGATCGCCGGGGCGGTTCTGGACCGCCTTGGTGATGCCGTAGCTCGCCAGGTCGAGGTCGTGGCGCGGGTCGCCGGGGCGGTGCGGGGCATCGGCGGTGAGGAACTCGAAGACCATCGCCCCGTAGAGGTTCATCGACGCGAAGACGTCCAACAGGTCGGCGACATAGGCGGCTTGGACGCGTTCGCTGCGGGCCGGGACCGGCTCCCTGATCTCCTCGGGGTTCTTGCCGTGGTCGACGATGTCCCAGGCCATCCCGCCCGCCTCGGGGGCGCCGACGTAGGCGCAGGTGCCGAACTCGGTGATGACGAGGGGCTTGCCGTGGCGCAGGTGCTTCCTCAACTCCCTCACATGGTCCGAGCGTCGGGGGAAGTACGAGTAGTAGTCGACGCCCACGATGTCGAAGAGGTCCCAGTCGACCTGGTCGATCTCGGGGGCGGACGCATAGCTGAGGCGGCCGTGGAAGACCCTGCGGCCGAGCGCCGCCGCCCTCGCGGTGAAGCGGGCGAGGCGGCGCTGCATTCCGGCCCGGTCGACGTTCCCGCCCTGGAGGTTCTCGATGCGCTCGAAGACCGTGTCCCCGGGGATGATCCCGGGCACGAAGAGCCAGAACTCGCAGCCCACGCTGAGCTCGACGCTCGCGCCCTGCCGCCGCAGCCGCTCCGCGAACCGGCCCGTCTCCGCGAGGTGTTCGAGGATGTCCCGCTCCGGCACATCACCGAGGGTCGGCTGAAGCCAGATGTGCAGCCCGAGTTCGGCGGCCTCGGCGGCGGTGGCGGTGAGGCGTCCGACGCCGTCGCCGGTGACGTCGACGGTGTTCGCGTGCAGGTCGTCGCGGATCACCCGGAGGTCCCCGCGCATCCGGGCGGCGCTCCAGGCCGTGGCCGGCGTCTCGCCCGCGCCGACGGTGTAGACGACACCGCGCCGGGCGAGTCCCTTGCGGGGCGCCGCCCACCCGGCCGCCGACGCCGCCCCCGCGGGCAGCACCGCCGCCCCCACCACCCCCGTGAGGAACCGCGCCCGGCTGATCCCCTTGGCTTTCCCGGTCATCTCCATACGACCACTGTGCCGAGCCCCCACCCGCACCGCCGTCCCCCGAAGGTCTACGCCCCCGCAACCAAGGAATGACGTACGGCGTCGATGACTACGGAGATCATCACCACCCACCGAACCGAAGGAGAGCGCGATCCTGGGCCTGCCCGGCGGATCATGCCGCAGACGCGGGGTCTGGCACGCCCATCTGCCGCGTTGTCGTCACTCGCCGACGCTCCGCGTCGACTCCCTCCTCCGCCTTGCAGCTGCACGCGCCAGACCCCGCTCACCGGCATCGAAAGGACACCCTTGCTTCCCTGCGACCCGATCCGCCGGACAGGCCCAGCCCGCCGAACCCTTCTGACCACTGCCGCTGCCGCAGCCACCGCCGCCGCCCTCATGACGGGCGCGCCCGCGTACGCCTCCACGCACCCAGGGCTGCGTGAGCTGGAGGATCAACACGGTGCCCGCCTCGGCGTGTTCGCCCGGAACATCGCCACCGGCAGGACCGTCCGTCACCGCGCCGGCGAACTCTTCCCGATGTGCTCGCTGTTCAAGACGCTCGCGTCCGCCGCC
>JABFXD010001025.1 GCA_013361925.1 Streptomyces sp.
AAGGCGATCGTCGCCGCGGTCGTGGACTCGACGGTCCCGGTGTCCGCGCCCGACGCGCGGTACGCCGCGCCCCAGGCCTCGCCGGAGCGGGTCGCGCATTCCTTGCCCTCGTCGGAGAGCTGCCAGGCCACCGCCTCCTCCTGGGTCATGGCGCCACCGGCGAGGTGCAGGGCGAGACCGAGGGACATCAGGTCCCAGCCGACGCCGGTGGCGCCCGGGCCGTACTGCCCCCAGAACGCGTCCGGTACGACGGCCACGTGCTCCAGCACGAACACGGTCCGCCCCTCGCCCTCGGCGGTCAGCCGGACCTCGACCTCGCTGAAACCCGGGTCAGGCCCGAACAGCCAGCTCACCCTGAGCCGCTCCGGCGCCACGCACTCCAGGATCTCGCCGCCCGCCTGACCCTCCAGCTGATAGCGGCCGCCGACCTTGAACTCACCGCTGACCGGCAGGAACCAGCGGCTGATGCGCTCGGGCGAGGTCACCGCGTCCCACACGTCGGCGATGTCGGCCTCATAGGTGCGCCGCAGCAGCACGGTGCGGGCGTCGCCCGCGTCGACCTCGCGCGTGCCGACCTCCCGGTGCAGCCGCTTGATCTCCTCGACGAAGTCAGTCATCTCCGCTCGTTTCCTCTCTCGGTCTGCGCTCACGCTTGCCTCGCGCGAGCTCCGTCCCCAGCGCGTCGAGGCGCTGCTCCCAGAACCCCCGGAACCGGTCCAGCCAGGCGTCCACCTCACGGAGGGGCTCGGCCTGGACGGCGTACAGCCGTCGCGTTCCCTCGGCCCGCACGGACGCGAATCCGCTCTCCCGCAGCACCCGCAGATGCTGTGAGACGGCCGGTTGGGAGATCCCGAACTCGCTCCGGATCACCGCGCTGACCTCGCCCGACGTCTGCTCACCCGAGGCGAGCAGCTCCAATATCCGGCGTCTGACCGGATCTCCCAGTACGTCGAAGGCGTGCACGTTCCCGACTATGCCATGAGCCACTTATATAAGGCAACACTTAAATAAATCCCCTGGGCACCCCACCGGTCCGCCGATCAGGTCGTCGTGGCGAGGGCGATCGCCGTGTCGAAGGCGGGGTCGTCGTCCGCCGCCCGCACCTCATGTGCGGTCAGCACCGTGAAGGCGCCCAGCAGGACGGCGCCCGTCCCCCACACCCGACGCCACCCGGCCCGTCGGCGGCGGTGGATCTCCTGGTGCGTCAGCCCCTCCGCACGGCGCCGCTCGGCATGCTCCCGCGAGCGCCTGGCCGCCCGCACCCGGGCCCGGCGCATCCGGATCTCGCGCCGGCTGCGCCGTTCCGCCGTGTCACCCCAAGGCCCGGGCATCAGCAGACTCCCCCCGTCGTCCCCTAGGGAGGAGCCTTCGGGGCGGCCGGTGATTCAGGCCGGGACGCGCACGAACCGGTCCAGCGCCCGGGTCAGCTCCTCCGGCTTCTCGACCGGGAGTTCATGACCGGCGTCGAGGATGCGGACCTCGGCGTCCCGATAGGCCTTCGCCATCCGCAGCATCTGCCGTACCGGCAGCTGGATGTCGTGGTAGCCGTGGATCATCAGGGTGGGGACGTCGATCTCGCCGACCCGGTCCAGGACGTCGAAGGCGCGCATGGCGCCGTACAGGGTCATGACGACCTCGCGCGGGGTGTCCGCCGAGGCCTTGACGTAGGCGCGGATCTCGTCGCGCGGGTAGCCGGGGGCGAAGGCGCGCTGGATGTTGGTGGCGACGAACAGCTTGAAGGGGACGAGCGTCGAGACGCCCAGCAGCAGTCCCCTGCCCCGGCTGTAGGTCATGCGGCCGATCGAGTTGACCAGCACCAGGCGCTCGACGCGGTCAGGGTGGGCCAGCGTGATGGTCTGTGCGATCATGCCGCCCATCGAGTGGCCGACCAGGACGCACCACTCGATCTCCAGATGGTCGAGGAGCGCGAGGACGTCGTCCGCCAGCTCAGCGATCGTGCGCACCCCGGCGCCGCCGCTCTCGCCGTGGCCACGCAGGTCGAGGCGGATCACCCGGCGCTTCTCGGCGAAGTGCGCGAGCTGGTGGTCCCAGCGGTGCCGGTTGGCCGTCCAGCCGTGCACGAACACCAGGGGCACGCCCTCACCGTCGCGGGGGCCCTCGTCGTCGTACGTCAGTGCTGCGCCGTCGACTTCGAGCTGCGGCATGGCGGCCTCCCTGCGGTCCCGTGGGTTACTGACCGGTACGGTAGCCGCCCGCGGGGCCGGCGTCACCGTGCGGTGGGCCACTGCGCCGGCCGCCCGGGTACGCCCATGACGGGGCGCCCGGCCGGTTGATCCGTGCCGGGCGCCGCCGTGGGCCGGGGTCAGCCGCCGTTCAGTCGCGCGCGCAGCAGGCCCTTGCCGATCTCGGCACCCTTGCGGCTGTCCGCCTGGGCCTTCCGGAAGAGGTCCGCGACCTCGCTGTCCTTCTCGCGTTCGGCGTCCTGGATGTACGACTCCAGACGCAGCGCGTTGTTGAGGCACGCCTCGACGTACCAAATGAGGTTGTAGTCCTTGTCCGGCGTACCGGTCACGCCGCCGGTCTCCGTGCTGCTGGTCATGGGGGCTCCCTCCAGCGGTTGTCGT
>JABFXD010000483.1 GCA_013361925.1 Streptomyces sp.
GCGCGCGACGGCCACCGCCAGCTCCATGTGATGTCCGTCGAACTCGACGACGTCGTACCCCGCCACCACCGCCGCCAGGTCATCGGGGACCGTGATCCGGCGACCTGACGCGTTGGTCGACGCGACCGCCCGCTCGCCGCTGGACGCGGTCACCAGGATCGAGGACACGGCGGGCGGCACGGCCGAGTCGGCCGACAGATCCCGCACCGCCACCCCGAGCCCCCGCAGCTCCGCCGCGGCCACGACACCCAGCGGGTGGCACCCGATCGACGTGAGCAGCGTGGCCGCGCCGCCGAGGTGCGCGAAGGCCACGGCCGCGTTGGCCGCCGGCCCACCCGCGGCCACCGTCTGCCGAAGAGCCGTCACCTTCTCGTCCGCGCCCGGCACATGGTCGACGAGCTGGACCACGTCGAACGTACACAGGCCGACGAACAGTCCCTCAGGGCGTCTTGGCACGTCGGTCGACCGTCCAGGTGTGTGCGGAGCGCGGAGCCATGGCGAGGCGGCAGCTGGGTGTACGCGTCACCCCAGCCGCACCCTACCCACCGCGAGCACACGGAAGACGTCAGAACCGCGACGCCCCCGTACGCCTACGCCCGACGCGACACCGTCGTCGACTGCGCGGCCTCGGCCTCCGCCTTGGCATCGTTCACGGCTGCGGCGGCCTCCTTCCCGGCCTCGTCGGCGGCCTTGGCGGCGTCGAGCAGCACCGGCGAGCCCGATTCGAGTGCGGGACCGCGGGCTTCGTCCGATACCTCACCGGCGCCGACGGGGGCCGCGCTCTCGGGTTGCGCCGCAGGAGCCGGCGTCGCCGTCGACTGGTCGCCGAACGCACGGGTGACGGTCCGGACCGCCTCGGTCAGCTCTCCCGGGATCACCCAGAACGTGTTGTTGTCGCTGCCCGCCAAGTGCGGCAGCGTCTCCAGGTACTTGTAGGCCAGGACCTTCGGATCGGCATTGTTGCGGTGGACCGCCTGGAAGACGAGCTCCACCGCCTTCGCCTCGCCGTCCGCCCGCAGGATCATGGCCTGTTGCGCGCCCTGCGCCTCCAGGATGTCCTTCTGCTTCGTGCCCTCCGCCGTGAGGATCTTGGCCTGCCGCTCCCCTTCGGCGTGCAGGATCGCCGCGCGCTTGTCACGCTCGGCCCTCATCTGCTTCTCCATCGCCTCCTTGATGGTGTGCGGTGGGTCGATGGCCTTGATCTCCACGCGGTTGACCCTGATGCCCCACTTGCCGGTGGCGTCGTCGAGGACGGCCCGGAGCCGGGAGTTGATCTCCTCACGGGAGGTGAGCGTCTCCTCCAGGTCCATGCTGCCGATGACGTTCCGCAGCGTGGTCACGGTGAGCTGGTCGATCGCCTGCAGATAGTCGGCGACCTCGTAGGCCGCCGCCCGTGGATCCGTGATCTGGTAGTAGAGAACGGTGTCGATGTTCACCACGAGGTTGTCCTCGGTGATCACCGGTCGGGGGTCGGACGAATAGACCTGCTCCCGCACGTCGAGTTTGGTGTTGATGCGGTCCGCCACCGGCAGCACCAGGTTGAGACCCGGTTGCAGCGTGCGGCGGTATCGGCCGAACCGCTCGATGTTGTAGCGGCGCGCCTGCGGCACGATCCGCACCGTGGAGGCGACAAGGAAGACGATGACGATGGCCGCCACGACAACGGCGATGACAACTGGTTCCACAGTGCCTCCATAACCGTGCGATCAGTCGCTCAGGGAAGAAGCTCGCGGGGGTAGACGATGGCGGTGGCGCCCTGGATCTCCATGACGTCCACCAGTGCCCCCACGGGGATCACCTGGCTCTCGTCGAGGGCCCGGGCGGTCCACTCCTCGCCACCGAGTTTGATCAGGCCACGGGTCGCGGTGACCTCCTGCACGACCTCGGCGCGCCTGCCGATCAGCGCGTCGCTGCCGTCGCGCATCAGCGGTGTCTCCGCCATGTACCGCAGTGCGACCGGGCGGGCGAGGAGCAGGCCCGCGGACGCGGTCACGCCGAGCGCCACGAGTTGTCCGAGGGTCCCGATGCCCACACCCGCGACCACGGCGGCGACCAACGCCGCGCCCGCGAACAGGCCCAGGACCAGTGTCAGCGTGAAGAACTCCGCGACGCCGAGCGCCGCGGCAAGGAGCAGCCACACGAACCATGGCATCCCATCGCCCTCCTTCGGGGGCATCCTCCACCAAGTTACCGCCCGGAACGCCGAGCGGGACGAGCCCTGCACCCGGCGTTCTCGGGCGCGGCCGTCATCCCTGACGCGGATTCGGCTTCAGTACGGCGAACACCGCCCGGCCCGGGTCGGCCAGCCAGGCGATCCGCCCGACATCCGGCACGTCCGTGGCCGGCATCAGCACCGAACCGCCGTTCTCCCGCGCCTTCGTCTCGACGGCGTCGGCGTCGGCCACGGCGAAGTACGGGATCCAGCGCGCGTCCTCCCCACCGTCCTGGAGCTGGGCCACGCCGCCGAAGGAGCCCTCCTGCTGGTCGCCGTCCTTGATGCTGAGCACCTGGTACGTCATCCCGGGAGCCTGCATCTCTTGGGTACGCCAGCCGAACAGCCCCTGGTAGAAGCGGATCGCCGCCTCCGCGTCGCCGGCATGCAGTTCCGTCCACACCAGCGTGTTGTCCTCCGAAGCCACCTCCAGCCCCTTCGTCCTCGCGGGCTGCCACGCGGCGAATTCCGCGCCCTGCGGGTCGGTGAACTGGGCCATCCAGCCCTCGCCCATGACGTCCATGGGCTCGGCACGCACAGTGCCCCCGCCGGCGAGCACATCCCGCGCGGTGGCCTGGATGTCGTCGCTCTGGAAGTACGTCGTCCAGGCCGACTTGGCGCCCTCCTCCGTCAGCGGGCCGAGGGCGCCGACGATCTTCGCGCCCTTCTGGAAGAACCCGTACCCGCCCGCGTCCGGCCCCGCGGAAATGAACCGCCACTCGAAGACGGCCCCGTAGAAGGCGGCGGCCGCCTCGATGTCGGGGCTGCCGAGGTCGATCCAGTTGGGTGATCCGGTGCGGAAGTCGGTGCCGAGCATGCGTTTCCTCCTGCGCAATCCGATGTCGGGACTCCGCAACGATGCCGCCCTCCTCGACAGGGCCCATCGCACCGACTCGGACCGCCGAAGCTGTTTCACCCGGCCGGGGGTGCCCGTAGGGGCCGGTGTCAGTGGCCGAGCGCCTTGCGCAGACCCGGCTTCGACGCTTCGGCCCACACCACCGGGAGATCCCGTTCACGCTCCGCGGCCACAGCCTGTTCCTGGCCATACAGCAGACCCCAGGTGAAGCCGGCCTCCCCCGCCGAGTGCGCCGTCAGGGCCAGACTCCGCAGGGCGTCCCGCGCCACGACGCTGTCCTGGTGATCACCGAGCACCTTCTGTACGGCCTTCACACGTTTCCCGAGCCGCTTGGCGGGCTTGCCGAGCGTGGCGCGCGCCGGTTCGGTGGCGTAGCGCGTCTTCTTGGCCGCCTTCCGGGCTTCGTGCAGGGCCGTGTCGCGTTCCGTTCCCGGGGAGAGTTCCAGCGCGTGGGTCACTCGGCCGGTGAGCCGCTCGTACTCCTTGAGGGTCGACTTGACCAGCACCTTCTCGGGCTTTCGGGTGGCTTTGCGACGCAGCGGCGGGTGTTGCGTGAGCACGGCCAGCGCGTCCAGCAGGGCCAGGTAGCGGGGGGTGCTCAGGGCGTCGAGGGTGCGCCGGTGTGCCGCGGTGGCGTTGGCGACGTTCCACGCCTGAAGGCGGGCGGTGACGGGGCCGAGGACCAGCTCGCGCGGCGCGGCCCCGACGCGGGAGGTGAGCCGTTCCATGAGGACCTCCTGGTCGCGTTCGGCGCCCATCTCGCCGCCCAGCCACTTGAGGTCGTCGCGGATCGGGTCGGTGACCGCGCGGTCCAGTACCGAACGGTAGGAGCGCAGGGTGCTGCGCAGCCGGCGGCAGGTGACCCGCATCTTGTGCACCGCGTCGGGCCGGTCGCGGCGGACCGCGGGGTCGAGGCTCACCAGGGCGCGCACCTGTTCGTCCAGGTACCGGAGCACCTCGTCACCGGCCGAGCCGGGCACGACGGTCTCGACCCGCTCGTCCGGCAGCCGTTGGCCGCCCACTCCCGTCTCCTCCAGAGCACGGGCCAGCTTGGACGGACGGCCCGCGCGTTCGATGCCCTTCTTGCGCAGTGCCTTGTCCACGGCGTCGAGCAGCGAGGGATCGGTGTCCTGCGCGAGTTCGACTTCCATCTCGGTCCACACGGCGAGCGTGGGCAGCCCGCGCAGGGACTCGGCCCGAACCCTGTCGAGGGTCAGCTCGGCCAGGACCGTGCCGTCGCCGTCGACCAGGCCGCGGGTCTCCCGGGTGGAGCGGATCCGCACGACCGGCGTCAGCTCCGCTCCTCGTGTGCGGGACAGAGCCAGGTCGCTCAGAGTGTCCGGAAGTGTGTCGGACAGTGGGGCCCGCACCTCCTCCCGGGTGTCCCCGGAGAGGGGCAGCTTCAGGTGCCATCCGGCATCCGTGCCACCCGTCCTGCGCCGCAGGGTCGCCGAGGCGCCCGCCAGGCGCAGGTCCTCCGTGTCGAAGTAGACGGCGTCCAGCTCGTCGAGGCCCTGTTCCACGACCGACTCGATGGCGGCCACGCCGGCGAGGTCCGCAAGCCACGAGGTGTCGTCGGCCGAAGGGGCCTCGTACTTTCGTTCTGTCTCACGCTGCGAGGAGGTCATGTCTCTCGCGTACACGCCTGCGCCCAGCTCAAACAGGTGCGGCGCCGATCCGGCGGCACGCCCCTCCGACTCCGGATGAGCGGAGGCATCCAATGATGCGGCCCGGCACCGGAGTACGGTGCCGGGCCGCCGTGTCGCCACGGCTCGACGGGGCGACGGGGCGACGTCAGCCCTGGCGGGCCTTGAAGCGGGGGTCCTTCTTGTTGATCACGAAGGTCACGCCGCGTCGGCGGACCACCTGCGCTCCGGGCCTGGCCTTCAGCGAGCGGAGCGACTTGCGCACCTTCACAGCGGTCTCCTTCCGGGAGAGGGGACGGCGCGGTCGCCGTCAGGGGCGGGCGGCGGCGGTACGGCCGTAGCGCCGCTCGAAACGCTCCACCCGGCCCGCGGTGTCCACGATCCGCGAGGTGCCGGTGTAGAACGGGTGGCTCGCGGACGAGACGTCCACGTCGACCACCGGGTAGGTGCCGCCGTCCTCCCATTCGACCGTGTCCTGGGCGTCGAGGGTGGAGTGGGTGAGCATGCGGAACCCTGCCGCGCGGTCGCGGAAGACGACCGGGCGGGAGATGGGGTGGATGCCGGTCCTCATGGGTGGTGCCTCCTTCGTGTGCCCCGGCCGACGGCCGGGGCGGTGGTCATCGTTCTTCGCGGAACAGCAGGTGCCGGCCGGCCACCGGGTCGTACTTGCGCAGGACGAGCCGGTCGGGGTCGTTCAGACGGCTCTTGCGGGTCACGTAGGTCACCCCGGTGCCGGCTGTCGACCTGAGCTTGACCACGGGCCGCGTGGTGCTGCGTGCCATGAGGTACTCCTTCCACCATCACCGAGCCGATTGACCCGGCCATGTCATTCAGGGTCTGTAACGCGGCTCCCGTCCCGTGCATTCCCGGGTGCGCCGGCACCTCGGACGGAGCCTCGCAGTACCGGGCCGCGGCCGCTCCGCGACTCACTATGATCTTGGTCATGACAGTGCAGACCCCCGAGAAGGCTCCTTCCCGCAAGCAGCGGCTGCAGGAGAAGCAGCGCCGCCAACTGCTGGCGGTCGACATCGTGGACAAGGCGGAGATCAAGGTCCACAAGGCAGAGTCCGAGCTGGCCGTCGCCGTCACCGAGGCCGTACGCGTCTTCGGTGACGAGCAGTCCGCCTCCGAAGGGCTGGACATGCCCATCGAGGCCATCCACCGGTTCCTGACCATGGCCCGCGAGGCCGGAGTCGAACCCGCCGAGGCCGGCGCCGACATCCCCTGACCCGAACACGTCCGTGAAATGTCTCGCACGTCCCTCAGTGCTGATGTGCTGCGCGGCGTGACCGGGCGCCCGGCCTGCCGATGGAGAACCTCCCCTTGGGGCCGGGCGGCTTCCCCGCCGCCCCTGCGACGACCTTCTGCAAGAGGCTGTAGGAGAGGATCGGCAGCAGTACCTCGGGGCGGTGGGAGAACCAGCCGGAGGCCAGCACGGCCGCGGCGCTGCTGTTGTTCATGCCGGTCGCGAAGGTGAGGGAGATCTGATCGGGCCGGTCGCCGCCCGTCCAGCGGGACATCCAGCGGCCGCAGGCGAACGCCAGGCAGCACACCGCGCCGGACAGCCCGAGGGCGAGCACCAGCAGGTCCGGGTCGGGGTGTGCGAGGGCCTGCCCGAGGGCGCCGGCCGCGTTGAGGTAGCAGAGCAGCAGGATGTTCAGCACATTGGCGGCTTTGACCGCCGGCAGGACACGCCGCGCACGGTCCTCGCCGAGCGCGGCCCGCACGGCGATGCCGACGAGGCACGGCAGCACCACCGACACCAGGGCGAAGAACCCGGCCCCGGTCCGTGCGATGAAGTCGACCGTGCTCGTGTCGTCCAGGGCACCGGCACCGTCGGGACCGACCAGAAGGCCGGTCGCCCGCATCCCCAGCGGGATGGTGAGCGGGCTGAGCAGCGTGGAGCCGATCACCATGGCCACGGCCAGGGGGACGTTGGCGCCCGCGTTCTGCCCCCAGGAAGCGGCACCGCCCGCGATCGGCATCGCCAGCACCAGCATCAGCCCGACCACCAGACCCTCCGCCTCCGCCGCATCGGGCCAGGCCCGCAGGCCGACAGCGACGACCGGAACCACCAGCAGGGGCAGCAGAGCGTTGGCCGCGACGCCGAGCATGAGCCGCACCGGCCGTGACATCACACCCCGCAGATCGGCGCCCCGCACCCCCAGCCCGGCGTTGAACAGCATCACCGCCAACAACACCATCGACACCGTCAGCGCCTTGCCCCCCACGGAGATCGGCAGCGTCAGTGCACGCGCCCTCTCCCCGGGCGCCGGGAACACGCCGGCCGACAGGTAGCAGAGGAGCATCAGCCACAGCAGCCTGCGCTGCACGAACTTCACACAGCGGAGTCTATGAGTCGCTCAGAGTCGTATTGCGGCGGTGCGTCGAGCGGCGGGCGCGTGGTCGCACCGGCTCAACCGGCTTCGGAGGTGAACGACGTCAACAGTCATGCCGTCCGGTCCACCCGATCGAGGGACACGCGCTACTGCGGTCGCCTCACTCCTGCCCGATCGGCGTACGGAAGCATGCGAGCCGCGCGCCACGGCGATGTGCTCGTGGACATGGACCACGAATCCGGTACGACCCGTCGCCGGGCCCTCGGCCTGACGGCGGCACTGCTCGCCGGCGGCACGATCGCCGGCCGAATACCCGACGAGCCGCCCGCTACCGACGCGCCTCCCGCCCGCGGGGACGTACTCGACCCCGGCGAGGTGCTCGCCCCCGAGACCGGCCAGGAAACAGACGGCGCCTGTGCGGAGTTCGTCGACTGGGACTACGAGGCCGCGCTCGCCGAAGTCCTCGAACCGGGCCCGGACCAACGCCAGGAGGACCGCGACCTCGCCGAGACCGACGCACTGTCCCGACCCCGCTGGGCGCGGCCCCTGCGCCGCAGTTACAAGGTCACCGCCCGCTACCGCCTCCGGGGTCCCTGGCTCGCCGGCCACCACACCGGCATCGACCTCGCCGCCCCCCTCGGCACCCCCGCATACGCCGTCGGTTCCGGCGTCGTCGTCCTCGCCCGCCGCTCCGGGACGTACGGCAAGGCCGTCACCATGCGGCTGCCGGACGGCAGTTACGCCCTGTACGCCCACCTCTCCCGCATCCAGGTGCGCGAGGGCCAGCGCGTCACTCCCGGCCAGCGCATCGGCCTCACCGGCGCCACGGGTCGCGCCACGGGCCCCCACCTCCACTTCGAGGTACGCGCCCGCCGCCACTACGGCACGGACATCGACCCCGTGCGGTACATGGCGGGGCGCGGGATCCGGATCCCCTGAGGGGCGGACCCTCGGTGTCGAGCGCGCCGACGCGTTCCTCGTAGGAGAGTGCGCAGCGGTGAGCCGGTGGTCGAGGCCGGTGCCCCAGGGCCTTCACGGGCCCGAGACCACCGGTCAGGACCCCGTGCTCGTACGAGCGGGTGTCGGCCTTCTGCCCTCCTCGGCCGGCGCCCGGCCGGGCTGTCCCGGCATGCCGCCGAGGCCACCTCCGGGGGCGGCCGCGTCCTCGGGGTCGGACTCCGCGCTCTCGCCGAGGAAGCCGCCCGACTGGTGCTGCCACAGCTTGGCGTAGGCGCCGTTCGCCGTGAGCAGTTCGTTGTGGGAGCCCTGTTCGACGACGCTGCCCCGGTCGAGGACGACAAGGCGGTCCATGCCGGCGACAGTGCTCAGACGGTGGGCGACGACGAGCGCGGTGCGTCCTTCCATCAACCGCCACAGGGCGTCCTGGACGAGGATCTCGCTCTCCGAGTCCAGTGCGCTGGTCGCCTCGTCGAGCAGCAGGACCGGGGCGTCACGCAGGATGGCCCGGGCGAGGGCGACGCGCTGGCGCTGGCCGCCCGAGAGTTTCACTCCGCGCTCCCCCACCAAGGTCGCGAAACCGTCGGGGAGCTGGTCGGCGAACTCCGTGACGTGCGCGGCCCCGGCCGCGGCGCGGATCTCGTCGTCGGTGGCGCCGGGCCGGGCGAAGGCGATGTTGTCCCGCAGGCTGCGGTGGAACATGGCGGGTTCCTGCGGGACGTACGCGATCAGTGAGCGAAGGTCGCTCTGGCGCAGCCGGGCGATGTCCTGCCCGCCGATCAGGATGCGTCCGCCGTCGATGTCCGACATCCGCAGCAGGAGCCGGGTGAGGGTGGTCTTGCCGCCGCCGGACCTGCCGACCAGACCGATCCGGGCGCCCGCGGGCACGTCCAGGTCGAGTCCCTCGAAGATCGGCTTCGCGCCGGCGTGGGCGAAGGTCACCGTCTCGAACCGGACGCCGCTGTCACGCGATGCGAGCGGTTCGGGTTCCGTCGGGTCGAGCACCGTGGGCGGATCCAGCATCAGCTCGGTGAACTGCGCGGCCTCGGTCATCGAGCTTTCCAGCCGTCGGTAGATCTGGTTGAACTCGAACATGATCTGGGTCGCGTTGGAGTAGTACGTGAAGGCGACGACGATCTGCTCCACCCCCTGGCCCGGGCCGCCGAGGGCGATGGCGAGGAGCAGGCCGAGTACGTTGGTCAGCACGGACATCGGGGCGATGAGGGTGTCGACGCGCAGATTGCCGTAGTCCCACGACCTCAGCGTCAGGCGCCGGGAGTCCGCGACCCGGCTGCGGTGCTCGTCGGCCTCCCGGCGTTCGGCCGCGAACGCCCGGATGGTCTCCATGTTCATGAGGCTGTCGGAGACATGGCCGGAGACCCGGGCGATCGCCGCCTCGCGGTCGTTGACGAGCCGTTGTCTGCGCCGGATCAGTGGTGTCGCGGCGGCCACGGTCAGCGCGATCATCGCCAAGAGGCCGACGACGAGCATCGGTTCGTAGCTCCACAGCACCACGGCGCCGAACAGGAGGGGGACGAGGCTGCCCACGATCCGGTACGTCATCGTGTCGACGAAGTCCTCGAAGCGCTTGCCGTAGCTCAGCACCCGCTTGGTCAGGGAGCCGGCGAAGTTGTCGTGGAAGAACGCCGCGTCCTTGGCGAGGAGTTCGTCCATGCCGCTCACGTACAGGTGCTCCATGCCGAGGGCGTCCACGCGGTTCAGACAGTGCTGTCCGACCCGCCACACGGCCTCGGCGAGCAGCAGCGTCACGCCGAAGCCCAGCACGTACGGCAGCGCCGCGCCGAGGGTGAGACCGCCGTCGACGGCCTGTCCCGCCAGCTTGGCGATCAGCAGGGGCGCGACGTAACGGGTGCCGATGTTGCCCAGGGCCGGCAGCAGCAGCGCGGGCACGGCCAGTCGTCGAAGTCTCAGCAGTTCCTGGCCGTAGCGGCGCAGTGCCAGAACGACCGCGCTCCTGCCCGGCGCCGGTGCTCGCGTATCTGTTGTCCCCATCACACTCCCGGAGGTTTGGAAGTCGGAAGTGTCCCGTCAGCCGCGGCCTTGAGTCCAGGCATTTACCGCGCACTGGCGAGAACCGGACACCAGGGGACGGCTGCCGTCGATTCACCCCAAGGACCCGGGCCTTTCCTGATGGCTTGATCATGCGCAGCGGGTGGCGTGATGTCGCTCAACGGTCCGATAAACCGTATGCGCATGATTGTCACCGCTTCGAAGGAAGCATCCTGGTTCTCCGGGCGAGGCGGCTCAACCGGCGATTACGGTCCTGCGAGTGGATGGATCACCGACGCCGGCCAAGAAGGAGTAGCCCCCCGCGATGACCGTGGACAGCAGCCCGGAAACCCAGGCCGCACCAGCAGTTCCGCAGCAGTCCCTGAGTACCGCCGCCGCACGCAACCTCACCCACACCACGAAGTCCGCCCCGCAGATGCAGGAGATCACCTCCCGCTGGTTGCTGCGGATGCTGCCCTGGGTCGAGACCAAGGGAGGCGCCTACCGGGTCAACCGACGGCTGCGGCACACCGTCGGCGACGGGCGCATCGAGTTCGTGCAGGAGGGTTCCACCGTCCGTGTGATCCCGCGCGAACTGGGTGAACTGGCCGTACTGCGGGGCTTCGAGGACCTGGACGCCCTCACCGCGCTCGCCGAACGCTGCACCCAGCGGGACTTCGCCGCCGGCGAGGTCATCGTCGAGCGCGGCAGCCCGGCGGACCGGATCCATCTGATCGCCCACGGGCGTGTCAGTCAGTCCGGGGAGGGCAAATACGGCGGGGAGATCTCCCTCGCGGTGCTCGCGGACGGCGACCGCTTCGGTGAGGACGCCCTCCTCGACTCCGAGGCCCGCTACGCGTACACGGCCACCGCCGAGACGTCGGGCACGCTGCTGACCCTCTCCCGCGCCGACTTCACCGCCGTGAAGGACTCCGCGCCCGGTCTTCAGGCCCACGTCAGCGAGTTC
>JABFXD010000728.1 GCA_013361925.1 Streptomyces sp.
CTGGGCGTCTGGGGCGATCCCGCCGTCACCGGAAAGCCCGTCCACGCCGATCTCCGGGAGCGCAAGAAGACGTTCCCGGTGCTGGCCGCCCTCGACGCCCCCGGCCTCGCGGGGCTCCTGGAGTCCGGGGACCGGCCCGAGGAGGCGGCCGCCCTGATCGAGGCGGCGGGCGGCCGGACGGCGGCACTCACCGAGGCCCGCCGGGATCTGGCCGCCGCGCAGGCCGCACTCGCCGAGGTCCCCCTGGAGGCTAGCGCCGTCGCCGACCTCCGGGCCCTGCTGGACTTCCTGGTCCGACGCGAACTCTGAGGCGCCGCTGTGTGATTCTGAAGCGGCGCGGGTCGTCCGTGCCGGAAGGGTGAGTGCCTTGATCGGGATCTCCGACATCGAAGCCGCGGCCGAGCGGATCGCCGGACACGTCGTCCGTACCCCCACCGTGCCGAGCCCCGGACTGTCCGCGCTGCTCGGGGCCCCGGTCACCGCCAAGCTCGAACTGCTCCAGCGCACCGGCTCGTTCAAGGCCCGCGGGGCGACCCTGAAGCTCCTCTCGCTGAGCGAGGCCGAGCGGGCCGCCGGTGTGGTCGCGGTCAGCGGCGGCAATCACGGCATCGCGCTGGCGATGACGGCCGCGGCCCTGCAGGTGAAGGCCACGGTGGTCATGCCGCGCTCGGCACCGGCCCGTGCCGTGGAGATCGCCGAGGCGGCCGGGGCGGTGGTACGGCTGACCGAGGACATGGACGGCGCGTTCTCCCTCGTCACGCGGCTGCGGGACGAAGGACTGACGCTCGTCCACCCCTTCGACGATCCGCTGGTCATCGCCGGACAGGGCACCGTGGGGCTGGAGTTCGCGCAGGACGCCGGTGAGCTCACGGACGTCCTCGTCAGCATCGGGGGCGGCGGGCTGATCGCGGGGGTCGCGGCGGCGCTGCGGGCCCGCCGCCCGGGGGTGCGGATCTGGGGTGTGGAGACGGAGGGCGCGACGGCCATGTCCGAGGCGCTGGCGGCGGGCGGGCCGGTGCCGGTCGCCCTGTCGTCGATCGTGTCCACACTCAGCGCGCCGGCGGTCTCGCAGCTGACGTACGACCATGTGGCGGCGCTGGTCGACGAGGTGCTCGTGGTCTCCGACCGGGACGCCGTGCGGGGCTCGCTGCAACTCGCCGACCACGCCAAGGTGTGGGCCGAGCCCGCCGCCGGCTGTCTGCTGCCCGCGGCCCGGCGGGTGCTGGAACGGGTGGGCGAGGGTGCCCGGTTGGGGCTGGTGGTGTGCGGTGGCAACGCGACGACCGGAGACGTCATGAGGTGGGCGGAACGATTCGGTGTTCTCTGACTTTTCGTCAATTCCCGGCCGGTGACCACGCGTCAGCAAAGCGGTTGCCGTTCGGCTGAACACACCCGGTCACGCCCCTCGTACCTGTGGGAAAGGTGAGAGCCAGGGGTTCAGCGAGGGATGACCATGGTCAAGGCGCACGTCTCCACACAAGAGCTGATCGCCGGACGGTACCGGCTCCTCGACGTCCTCCACCGCGAGACCAACCGTGTCTGCTGGCACGGCGAGGACATCGAGGCCGGCGGTCCCTGCCTGCTCACCCAGATCGGTCTGCCGCCGGATCCGGACGGCGAGAGCGCGCGACGGGCCGTCGCCCGGGTCGTCCGGATGTCCGAGACCATGGGCCGGCTGGCCCCCGGCCGGGTCGCCGTCGTCGTCGACGCCGTCGAGGAGTACGGCACCCTGTGGACCGTCACCGAGTGGATCGACGGCGTCCCGCTGGGCGAACTCCTCAAGCAGCAGGGCTCGTTCACCTACGTACGGGCGGCCCGCATCGGTCTGGAGCTGCTCGACGTGCTGGAGGCCGGGCACGCCGAGGGCATCACGCACGGGGAGCTCAGCCCGGGCCAGGTGTTCGTGCGGGACAAGGGCCCCGTCGTGCTGACCGGCTTCGGGCTGGCCGGCGCGACCCTGGCCCCCCGGGTGAGCGCACCGTCGTACGCCTCCCCGGAGCAGGCCCGCGACGAGCGGATCGGACCGGCGGCGGATCTGTGGGCGCTGGGCGCGATGCTCTACTCGATGGTCGAGGGCCGGCCGCCGTTCCGGGACCGGGACAGCCCGGAGACGACGCTGAAGGGCGTGGACCGGCTGCCGCTGCGCAGCCCGGTGCGGGCCGGGCCGCTCACCCCGACCGTGCAGGGGCTGCTCCGCAAGAACTCCCGGGAACGGCTCGGGCGGCAGACGGTCCGCGAGGCCCTGACCCGGGTCGTGACCGAGGATCCCGACGCGTCGTCGGCGGCGGTCCCCGCGCCCCGGCTGCGCCGCCTGTACGCGGCGGGCCCTGGCCGCAGCCGGCGCACGATGGCCGCGGGCACGGCGCTGGCCGTGGTCACCGTCACCGCCGCGGTCCTCGCGGCGACCGGCCAACTGCCCACGGACTCCGACGACTCCGCGGCCGACGCGCCGCCGCTCAGACCGACCGCCTCGGCCACCGGCGGACAGACGGCGCAGCCCACACCGAAGCCGACCCCCACGCCGACACCGACCCCCCCCCCCCCACCCCCCCCCCCCCCCCCGGCCCCCGCACCCGCCC
>JABFXD010000958.1 GCA_013361925.1 Streptomyces sp.
GGTGCCGCTGATGGCCGGCACGACGGGCGCGCCGCCCGCCGGGGCCGCGCCGCGGCGCCCCGTGGAGGAGGGTGAAGTGTATGGACTGACCGTGGAACACCGCATCGACCCGCTCGGCGTGGACGCCGCACGTCCCCGCTTCGGCTGGCGCATGCGGTCCGCCGGGCGCGGACGGAGCCAGGGCGCCTACGAGATCCTCGTGGCGAGCTCACCGGGCAAGCTGTCCGGTGACCGCGCCGACGTCTGGAGCAGCGGTCGTGTCCCGTCCGCCGACTCGGTGGCCGTCCGTTACCGGGGGAAGCCGTTGCGGGCCGCGACCCGCTACCACTGGACCGTCAACGTCTGGGACACCGAGGGCCGCTGGATCGGCAGCGGCCCCGTGGCCTGGTTCGAGACGGGACTGCTGAGCACCGACGGCGTCACCGGCTGGGACGACGCCGAGTGGATCGGGATGAGCGGCAAGAGGCCCCGCTCGCCCGGTGCGCCGATGCTGCGCACGCAGACGCGCCTGACGGGCCGGGTCCGGGAGGCGCGGCTGTACGTCTCCGCCCTCGGCGTCTACGACGCCTACGTCAGCGGGCACCGGGTGACCGTCCCGCAGGACGGCGGCACCACCCTCGAACTGCTGCCGCCCGGCTGGACGAACTACGACGTCCGCGCCGACTACCTCACCTACGACGTCACCCACCTCGTCGCCCGGGAACCGGTCGTCACCCTGGCGGCCGTCCTCGGCAACGGCTGGTACAACGGCCGGATATCCGAGGGCAGTACGTACTGGTCCGAGGACGGCAACGCCCTCGCCCTGAAGGCCAAGCTGCTGATCCGCTACGCCGACGGCACCACCGAGTCCGTCGTCACCCGGCCGGACGGCACCTGGAAGGCCACCGACACCGGCCCCTGGCGCGCCGACGACCTCTACGACGGCGAGACCTACGACGCCCGCGCGGAACTGCCGGGCTGGACGTCCTCCGGCTACGACGACTCGGCCTGGTCCGACACCGAACGCGTCCCCTGCACCACCAAGTACCCGGACGCCCAACTCCGCGCCTACCCGGCCGAGTCCGCCCGGCTGATGAGCCGCTGGGACCGCCGACCTCAGTCGATCACCGTGTACACCGGCGTGACCGGTGAAGGCCGGGGTCGCGTGGTCGTCGATCCCGATCGGACCGTCACCGACCCGCTCAAGGCGGCCACCGCCCAGGTCGTGATCGGCGCGGGCGACACCGCGGTCTTCGACCTGGGCCAGAACATGGTCGGCGTACCCCGCTACAGCGTGCGCGGCCCCGCCGGTGCCCAAGTCGCCTTCCGGTTCGGGGAGATGCTCAACGACGACAGCGCCGGCGCGGACGGCCCCGAGGGCTCCGTCTACCGGGCCAACCTCCGCACCGCCAAGGCCACCAGCACCTATGTCCTCAAGGGTGACCGCGACGGCGAGACCCACCAGGACTCCCTCACCTTCTACGGCTTCCGCTACGTGTCCGTCACCGCGACCGAGACGGTCACGATCACCCGGCTGACGGGCAAGGTCGCCACCTCCGCGGTGCACGAGACCGGGGCGGTCACCACCGACGACCCGGACATCAACCAGCTGATCAGCAACATCCGTTGGGGCCAGCGCGGCAACTACCTGTGGGTGCCCACCGACTGCCCCCAGCGCGACGAGCGCCTCGGCTGGACGGGCGACACCCAGGTCTTCGCCACCACCGGCCTCTACAACGCGGACGCCGCTCCCTTCCTCGCCCATTTCCAGGACACGGTCGTCGACTCCGCGACGCTCTACGGCATGGACAAGGCCCAGTTCACCGGAGTCGCGCCCGGCGGACGCTACAACTGGCCGGGCGGCGGCAGCGGTTGGGCCGACTGCGGGGTCGTACTGCCCTGGACGCTGTGGCAGATGACCGGCGATCCGCAGGTCGTCGAGCGCAGCTGGCCCGCGATGACCCGCTACCTCGACTGGATCCGTCAGCAGACCGGCGACACCTACGCCGGACAGGGCTCCCTCACCGGTGACTGGCTCGCCCCGCAGCAGACCAGCGCCCAGCTGATGAGCGACGTCCACTACGGCTACACCGTTCACCTGATGGCCCGGATGGCCCGCGCCATCGACCGCCCGTCGGAGGCGTCCGCCTACGAGGAGCTCTTCGCGGGCATCAAGCGGGCCTTCATCACCAAGTACCTGAGCACCGAAGGCGGGACGGTCACCCTCCGGTCCAGCCTCGGTGAAGCCTCCCCGATCGAACCGGGCGCCGACCCGGACCGGAGGACGGAGGACAACACACAGTCCGCCCTGCTGTGGGTGCTCAAACTCGGCTTCTACGACACCGAGGCCCAACGCCGTTCCCTCGTCGGCCACTTGGCGGACAACATCGGAAACGGCGCGGGCTACAGGGCGGCCCACCCGGACAGCAGCCGGGTCAAGTACGCACAGAACACGCTGTCCGTGGGCTTCCTCGGCGTCAACGTCCTCGCCCCGGTCCTCAGCGACGAGGGACGCACCGACCTGGCGTACCGGCTCCTCCACCAGGACGCGATGCCGTCCTGGCTGTACTCGGTGCGGAACGGGGCCACCACGGTGTGG
>JABFXD010001004.1 GCA_013361925.1 Streptomyces sp.
CCGGACTGCTTGGCGCCGCCGTACGGCATCTGGTCGGCGCGGTAGGAGGGCACGTCCCCGACGACCACGCCGCCGACCTCAAGGGCGCGGTGGGCGCGGAAGGCGGCCTGGAGGTCGTGGGTGAACACGCCCGCCTGGAGGCCGTACTTGGAGTCGTTGACGGCTGCGAAGGCCGCGTCCTCGCCGTCGACCTTCTGCACGGTGAGGACGGGTCCGAAGACCTCCTCGCAGGAGAGGGTCGTGCTCGCCGGTACGTCGGTGAGGACGGTCGGCGCGTAGGAGGCGCCGTCACGGTCGCCGCCGGTGAGGAGGGTGGCGCCGGCCTCGACGGCCTCCTTCACCCACGCCTCGACGCGCTTGGCCGCGTCCTCGCTGACCAGCGGGCCGACGTCCGTCTTGGCGTCGCTCGGGTCACCGGTGACCTGGGCCTCGACGGCGGCGACGATCCGCGGCAGGAGACGGTCGTAGACCGACGCGTCCGCGATGACCCGCTGCACGGAGATGCAGGACTGGCCGCCCTGGTAGTTGGAGAACGTGGCGATACGGGTCGCGGCCCAGTCGAGGTCCGCGTCGCTCGCGTAGTCGCCGAGGACGACGGCCGCGCCGTTGCCGCCCAGCTCCAGGGTGCAGTGCTTGCGCGGCACCGAGTCCATGATCGCGTAGCCGACCTTCTCGGAACCGGTGAAGGAGATGACCGGCAGGCGCTCGTCCTGGACCAGGGCGGGCATCCGGTCGTTCGGCACCGGGAGGATGCTCCAGGACCCGGCGGGCAGCTCGGTCTCGGCGAGCAGGTCGCCGATGACCAGGCCGGAGAGCGGGGTGGCGGGCGCCGGCTTGAGGATGATCGGCACCCCTGCCGCGATCGCCGGGGCGATCTTGTGGGCGCACAGGTTCAGCGGGAAGTTGAAGGGCGCGATGCCGAGGACGACGCCCTTCGGGAAGCGCCGGGTGACGGCGAGCCGCCCCTGGCCGCCGAGGTCGGTGTCGAGGCGCTGGGCCTCGCCGCTGTTGAAGCGCCGGGCCTCCTCGGCGGCGAACCGGAACACGGAGACGGCGCGGCCGACCTCACCGCGGGCCCACTTGATCGGCTTGCCGTTCTCGGCGGAGATGAGCTGGGCGATCTCCTCGGTGCGCTCGACGAGACGCCGGCTGACGTGGTCGAGGGCGGCGGCGCGGACGTGGGCCGGGGTGGCGGCGAACTCGTCCCGTACGGCGTGGGCGGCGGCGACGGCCTCCTCGGTCTGCGCGTCGCTCGGCACGCTCACCTTGCCGACGACCCGGCCGTCCCAGGGCGAGGTGACGTCGAAGCTGTCCTCGCCGGTGACCTGGCGGCCGGCGAGCCAGAAGGCGTGGGTGGAAGTCATGTCCCGGCCCTTCCGCGTAGGGGGTGTGCGTTGGCTTTCGGGGTCCACGGTAGGGGTGGGGAGGCCAGGGGGCGTTTGTCCGAGGTGGAGTGGTGGGGGGCGGGGGTGTGCCGGTTTGGTGGAGTGCCCTGGAGCGCCCGGCCCGGGATGTCCCGGGCCGGGCGCAGGAAGACGGCGGGATCAGGCTCGCTTGAGGCGGACGGCGACCGTCTCGCTGACGGTCACCGGCTGGGCGTAGTCCGGGTCCGTCGCCGTCGCCCGGGTCTCGACCTCGACGTCACCGCGCTGGAAGGGGACGTCTCCGGTGGGTACGGCCGTCGCGGTCCAGGCCACCGGGGCGCCCGGTGCGCAGGACACGGAGGTGCTGAAGGAGCCGCGGATGAGCTTCTGGCTCTTCACCTGGGTGATGTCGCCCGTCACATCCACCCGCACCGGCTTGTTGCAGCTCACCGTCCCGTGCACGGTGGCCTTGCCGTTCAGGGTGCTCGCGGTGCCGTCCAGGGCCACGGCGAGGCCCAGGTCGAGCTGCGCGGGCGGGGCCGGGTTGGCGATGTGGACCTCACCGCGGGCCGCGGTGCTGCCTCCCTCGCAGTGCTGCACGAAGCTGGCGTCGAGCTTCTCGACATAGCCCTGCGGGCCGAGCTCCACGTCGGTGATGGTGAACTCGCCGGTGAGCGTGTTGCAGCCGCGCCCGTTGCCGCTGAGGTCGAGACCCGGCTCGGTCGGCTCGTTGAACGGGTAGCGGGTGGCTCCGGTGTAGGTCCCCGGCGCGAGGGTCTGGCCTGCGGGCGCCGTCAGATCCAGGTACCACCAGTCGCCGTTCGCCCCGTCGACGGAGAGGTGGACGCCGTTGCCCGCGGTGTCGGCGGAGATGTTCAGACGATCCTGGGACGACGTCGAGTAGGCGTAGGACTGGCCGCCGCTGATCCAGTCGCCCTCGTCGCCGCTGAAGGCGAGCGAGCCTTCGGTGACGGGCAGAGCGTGTGCCTCGGTGCCGGACAGCAGGCCGGTGGTGCCGGCGGCCATGCTCAGGGTCAGTGCGAGGACGGCCGCGGCGCGGGCCAGGACGCGTGCGGGCGCGCTGCTTCTCATGGATGTTCCCCCCTGCGGATGAAGTGCCAGTGCCCCTGTCGCCGGTGGGAGCGCTTTCCCCGCACCGGCGCAGCGAGTCTGCCAACCGGTGGGATTCATGACAACTGTGTTTCAG
>JABFXD010000031.1 GCA_013361925.1 Streptomyces sp.
GCGATCCGCAGTCTGGGCCGTCTCGGCGTCCCGATGTATGCGATCACGGAGGACCGTTACACGCCCGCCGCGGCTTCCCGCTATCTCCGGAAGGCGTTCGTCTGGCCGACGACGGGGACCGAGGAGCCGGGCCGGCTCGTCGAGGGGCTGCTCAGGATCGGCCGCAGGATCGGCCGCCCCACCGTGCTGGTGCCGACCGACGAGGAGGCCGCGGTGCTGATCGCCGAGCACCGGCTCGAACTCGGCGCCCGGTTCCTCGTCCCGCCCGTCGAGCGCGGCCTGCCCCGCCGCCTGGCCAGCAAGCAGGGGCTGCACGAACTCTGCGTGGAACACGGCATCCCCAGCCCCACGGCCGCCTTCCCGCGGTCGTACGACGACATCGTCGCGTTCGCCGACAAGGCCCGCTTCCCGGTGGTGGCGAAGAACCGCGAGGCGTTCGTGCGCCGCACCCGGCCGGCCGTGAACGGCACGACCCGGATCGCCACCCGGGACGGGCTGCTCGCCCTCGCCCGTGACTGGGGCGAGCAGCCCGCGGTGATCCTCCAGGAGTACCTGCCCCGGGAGGAGGCCGAGGACTGGATCGTGCACGCCTACTTCGACGCGGACTCCACCCCGCTCGCGATGTTCACCGGCGTGAAGGTCCGCTCCTGGCCGCCGCACGCCGGAATGACGGCGAACGCGTATGTCGTCGACAATCCGGAACTCGCGGACCTGGCCGCGCGTTTCATCAAACAGATCGGCTTCACCGGAATCATCGACCTCGACCTGCGCTTCGACCGGCGCGACGGGCTGTACAAGCTCCTCGACTTCAACCCCCGCATGGGCGCCCAGTTCCGGCTCTTCGAGAACGAGTCGGGGGTGGACGTCGTCCGCGCCATGCATCTGGATCTGACCGGCCGCTCCGTTCCGGAGGGGGAACAGCGCGCCGGGCACCGGTACATCGTGGAGAACATCGACCTGCCCGCCCTCCTCGCCTACCGCCGCAGCGGCTATACGACGCCGCACGCGCCGGCCCGGGCGAGCGGGACCGAGCTGGCCTGGCTCGCGGGTGACGACCCGCTGCCGTTCCTCACGATGCTCGCGCGCTTCGTACGGCCGGGCGCGAAACACCTGTACCAACTGTGGCGGACCAACCACCGTGGCGCCGCCGCCCCTTGACGTGCCGAGGAAAGGCGCGACCACAGCACACGCACCACCACGAAGTGACGAAGTGATGTCCTGGGGAGGGACTTCGTGATCCGACCAGTCGCAGTCATCGGCGCCGGGCCCTTCGGGCTGTCGACCGCCGCACATCTCAGGGCCCGCGGCATCCCCGTCCGCGTCTTCGGCGAACCCATGGTGAGCTGGCGCGACCACATGCCCGCGGGCATGCTCCTCAAGTCCACCCCGGTGGCCTCCAACCTGGACGCCCCGCAGCCGGGCCACACCCTGGCCGACTACTGCGACGCGGCGGGCATACCGCGGCTGGTGACGGACGAGGACATCATCCCCGTCGAGACCTTCATCGCGTACGGCGAGTGGTTCCAGCAGAAGCTGGTGCCCGAGCTGGAGCGGGTGCGAGTCGTGTCCGTCGACCGGGACAAGAACCACGGCTTCGAACTGAAGCTGGACTCGGGTGAACTGTTCAGCGCCCGCGCCGTCGTCGTCGCCACGGGGCTCTCGGGCCTCGCACATCTGCCCCCCGAGCTCACGCTCGCCGACGGCCCCAGCCCGACGGGCCCCGTCTCCCACAGCTCCCAGCACCATGACCTCAGCCGCTTCTCGGGCCGCGACCTGATCGTCGTCGGGGCGGGGCAGTCCGCGCTGGAGACGGCCGCCCTCGCGGCGGAGGCCGGCGCCCAGGTCAGGGTCGTGGCGCGCGGCCGGGGCAGCGTCGCCTTCGGCGCACCGCCCTGGCAGCAGCCCCGGCTGCGCCCGGAGTCGCCGTTCGGCCGCGCCTGGTCCCTGTGGGCGCTCAGCTACTACCCCCACCCCTACCGCCATCTCCCGGCCCAGGCCCGCCACTACCTGGTCCGCCGGGTCCTCGGCCCGCTCGGCGCCTGGTGGCTGCGCGACCGCTTCGAGGGCAAGGTGCGGGTCAGCGAGGTCCGCCGCGTCCTCAAGGCCGACACCGCCGACGGCCACCCGTCCCTGTCCGTCCTCACCCCGACCGGCCACACCGAGCGCCTCGCCGCCGACCACGTCATCGCCGCGACCGGCTACCGCGTCGACCTCGCCGCGATGGACTTCCTCGGCCATGAACTCCGCACCCGGCTCGCGGTGAGCCGGGGCGCGCCCAGGCTCGGCGCCGGTTATGTCTCCTCGGTGCCGGGCCTGTACTTCACGGGGCTTCCGTCGGCGTCGTCGTACGGGCCGGTGATGCGGTTCGTGTGCGGCACGGAGTTCGCCTCCCCGAGGCTGGCGAGGCACCTGGCGACGGCCCACGGCTAGCGCCGGTCCGGCCCAAGGGCAGGGACAGGGACAGGGGCAGGGACAGGCCGTGGATCAGATCTCCCCGGCCGCCCGCTGCCACGCCATGAACTCCTCGACCAGCTCCGGCGGATTGGCGTACTCCGTCGCGTGCGCCTCCCA
>JABFXD010000212.1 GCA_013361925.1 Streptomyces sp.
CCTGGGCGCCCGTCAGCCGCCGCCGACTCCTGGAGGGCGGGGCCGCCCTCGTCGGCGCCCTCGCCCTCCCCGGACGGGCGGCCGGCCAGGCCCGCGCCGCCGCCGAGTCCCCCGAGTGGAACGGCCGCATCGACGTCTTCCGCCTCGGCACCGAGCCGCCCCACAGCACCCTGATGCCGTACGCCGACCTCCGCCAGGCGCTCAGGGCCGACCGCACCGACTCGCCGTACCGGCTCAGCCTGGACGGCAGGTGGAGGTTCGCCCACGCGGACCGCCCGGCCGACCGCGACCCCGACTTCTACGGCACGGACGTGGACGACAGCGACTGGGACACCATCCCGGTCCCGTCCGTCTGGCAGAAACACGGCTACGACCGCCCGATCTACGTCAACATCACCTACCCCTACTGGGGCCCCAACGGCCTGGGCGAGGAGCCGCAGCCGCCCGCCGCGCCGACCCGCTACAACCCCGTCGGCCAGTACCGAAGGACCTTCACCGTCCCCCGCGCCTGGTCCGGGCGACGCACCTTCCTGCACTTCGAGGGCGTGAAGTCGGCCCACTACGTGTGGATCAACGGCACGCTCGTCGGCTACCACGAGGACTCCTTCGCCCCCGCCGAGTACGACATCACCGACCAGCTGAAGCCGGGCACCAACCAGATCGCCGTCGAGGTCTACCGCTACTCCGACGGCGACTGGCTGGAGGACCAGGACATGATCCGGCTGAGCGGCATCTTCCGCTCGGTCCACCTCTACTCCACCCCGGCCGTCCACCTGCGCGACTTCAAGCTCGACACCCCCCTCGCCGACGACCACACGTCCGCCGAGCTGGCGGTGACCGCGAGCGTCCGCGCCTACGCGGCGGGGCACGCCGGTGCGTACACCGTCGAGACGCAGCTGTACGACGCCGACGGCCACGCCGTCTGGGCCCGTCCGCTCCAGCAGACCGCCGACGTGACGACGACCGGCGAGGACACGACCGTACGGAGTGCGAGAGCCGTGCCCGAGCCGCGCCTCTGGTCGGCCGAGCACCCGTACCTCTACACGGCCGTGCTGCGGCTGCGGGACCCGGCCGGAAAGGTGATCGAGACGCTGTCCCACCGGGTCGGCCTGCGCGAGTTCGCGCTCAAGGACGGCCTGATGCGGATCAACGGCCGGCCGGTGACCTTCCGCGGCACCAACCGCCACGAGATGCACCCCGACCGCGGCACCGCCCTCACCCGCGCCGACATGGTCCAGGACATCAGGATCATCAAGCGGATGAACATGAACTCGGTCCGCACCTCGCACTACCCCAACAACCCGCAGTGGCTCGAACTCGCCGACGAGTACGGCCTCTACCTCGTCGACGAGACCAACCTCGAGACCCATGGCATCCGCGGCGAGTACCCCGGCAACCACACCGACTGGGCCGCCGCCTGCGTCGCCCGCGCCCAGAACATGGTCCACCGCGACAAGAACCACGCCTCGGTCGTCATCTGGTCCCTCGGCAACGAGGCGGGCGCGGGCAGCACGTTCGTCGCCATGCACGACTGGATCAAGTCCTACGACACCACCCGCGTCGTGCAGTACGAGGGAGACGACCGTCCGGGCGTCAGCGACATCCGCTCCGAGATGTACGAGAGCCCCGCCCGCGTCGAGGCACGCGCCAAGGACACGGCGGACACCCGGCCGTACGTCATGATCGAGTACTGCCACGCCATGGGGAACTCCAACGGCAACTTCAAGAAGTACTGGGACCTCGTCCGCAGCCACGACGTCCTCCAGGGCGGCTGGATCTGGGACTTCGTGGACCAGTCCCTGAACTGGCCGACGCCGCCGCGCCGCCGGTTCACCGAGGAGGGACCCGGCGCCCTGCGCGGCGAACTCATCGCCCCCGGCGGCTCGTTCGACCGCGAGAAGGGCGTCTTCGGCGGCACGGTCTTCGCCCGCGACGACCGCCTCGACCTCACCGGCTCCCTGACCCTGGAAGCCTGGATCACCCCGCACGTCCTCGGCTACCACCAGCCGATCATCGCCAAGGGCGACACCCAGTACGCCCTCAAACAGAGCGATGACAACCTGGAGTTCTTCATCCACGGCGGCGGACAGTGGGTCTCCGCCAGTTGGGCCCTGCCGAGCGACTGGACCGGCACCGAACACCACATCGCCGGAGTCTTCGACGCGGCGACGGGCACCCTCACCCTCCATGTCGACGGCACCCCCCGATCCACCCGCACAACCACCCGACGGCCCGCCAGTAACACGGCCCCCCTGGCCCTCGCCACCGACGTCGACAACATCACCCGCGAGTTCAGCGGCACCATCCGCAGGGCGCGGGTGTACGACCGTGCCCTGAGCGCGGCCGAGCTGGCCTCCGACAGCCGAGGCCCCGGCGACGAGGGCGTGCGGTTCTGGTTCGACGCGGCGAGCGTCGGCCGCGCGGATGTCCGCCCCCGCGAGAAGACCTTCCTCGCCTACGGCGGCGACTGGGGCGACAACCCCAACGACGGCAACTTCGTCGCCGACGGCATCATCACGGCCGACCGCGGGCACACCGGCAAGGCGGCCGAGATCAAGCGGATCTACCAGGAGATCAACGCCACCGGCGACGCGGACTCGGTGACCCTGACCAACGAGTTCCTCTTCACCAACCTCCGCGCGTTCGACGGAAGATGGACCCTGGTGGCCGACGGTGAACCGGTCCGGCGCGGCAGACTGACGCGCGACCAGCTGGACGTGGCCCCGCTGTCCAGCAAGAAGATCACCGTCCCCGTACGGCTGCCGAGCGACCCGGCACCCGGCACGGAGTACTTCCTGGAACTGTCCTTCACCACCAAGGAACGCACGAAATGGGCCGAGCCCGGCTTCGAGGTGGCCAAGGTCCAACTCCCGCTCGACGCCGGCAGTCCCGCCGTCGTCCCGCGGCCACTGGACGACGTACCGGCCCTGTCGTACGACGACGGCTCCTCACAAGTCACCGTCACCGGCGAGGACTTCACCGTCACCGTCGACAAGAAAAGCGGCGTCATCACCTCCTACGAGGCGGCCGGCGTCCAGCTGATCGCCTCCGGCCCCGCCCCCAACTTCTGGCGGGCGCCCACCGACAACGACCACGGCAACGGCCAGCACACCCGCAACCAGACCTGGCGCGACGCGGGCGCCCGCCGCGAGGTCACCGACGTCACGGTGCGCGCGGTCCGCGACAGGGCCGTCGAGATCAAGGTCGCCGGCACGCTCCCGACGACCACGCAATCGACGTACACCACCACCTACACCGTCTTCGGCAACGGTGAGATCAAGGTCGACAACACCCTGCACCCGGGGGCGAGTTCACTGCCGTACATTCCCGAGGTCGGCACCCTGCTCCTTCTCCCCGGCCGCCTGGACCGCATCCACTACTACGGCCGGGGCCCCGAGGAGAACCACTGGGACCGCAACAACGGCACCGACGTCGGCCTGTACTCCGGCACGGTCGCCGACCAGTGGACCTCCTACATCCGCCCGCAGGAGAACGGCAACAAGACCGACGTCCGCTGGGCCGCCCTCACCGACCGCCACGGCAACGGCCTGCTGGTGAGCGGCGAACCCCTCCTGGAGATCAATGCCTCGCACCTCACCCCCGAGGAGCTGTCCGTCGGCGCCCGCCACGACTACCAGCTCACCCCGCGCAAGGAGGTCGTCCTGCGGGTGAACCACCGGCAGATGGGCGTCGGCGGCGACAACAGCTGGGGCGCCCACACACACGACGAGTACAAACTCTTCGCCGACCGCGACTACGCCTACACCTACCGGCTGCGCCCGATCACGGACGTGCCGTCGGCGACGAGGCTGTCCCGGAGGCCGACGTCGGCGGAGTGACTCCAACGTGAGCGGGGTCTCGGTGCACCGCCGGGACCCCGTGCGTACCCTGGAGGCGCCCGTGCACACAGAGCCCTTGACCTGGACCTCAGGCAGGGAGCCGACCACTCGGAGCCTTCGATGCTGCGCACCATGTTCAAGTCCAAGATCCACCGCGCCACCGTCACCCAGGCCGACCTGCACTACGTGGGATCGGTGACCATCGACGCGGACCTGCTCGACGCCGCCGACCTGCTGCCCGGTGAGCTGGTCCACATCGTGGACATCACCAATGGCGCCCGCCTGGAGACGTACGTCATCGAGGGCGAGCGGGGCTCCGGTGTGATCGGGATCAACGGGGCCGCCGCCCATCTCGTCCACCCCGATGATCTGGTGATCATCATCAGTTACGCTCAGGTGACCGACGCCGAGGCGCGGGCACTCGTACCCCGGGTCGTGCACGTGGACCGCGACAACCGTGTCGTGGCCCTGGGCGCGGACCCGTCGGAGCCGGTGCCGGGGTCGGACCAGCAGCGCAGCCCGCAGGCCGTGCCGGCCTGAGTTCACAGACGGTCGAGACCAGGAGTGTGCCCGTGAGCGACATCGAGATCCGCGACGACCGGGCGGCCGGCCGCCTGGAGGCCGTCGGCGCCGGCGAAGTCGTCGGCCACATCGAGTACTTCGTCCTCGACTCGCCCGGGCCCGCCCTGGTCCCCGTCCACACGATCGTGGAACCGGCCCACGAGGGAAAGGGCATCGCGGGCTCCCTGGCCCGCGAGCTCTACACCATCGCCGCACGTGAGGGCATCGTCGTGGCCCCGCTCTGCCCCTACGTCGTCAAGTGGGCCGAACGCCACCCCGACGAGGCGCCGGCCGCCGACCCCGAGCTGCTGCGTGCGGCGAAGGAGTGGCTGGTGGCGCACCCGGGCCGGTTCTGACCCGGCCAAGCGGGTGACTGGCCCGACGCGCACCGGGTAGGCGGGGGAGAAGTCCAGAGCCGACGTTCACCACAGGCTGGAGGACACGATGACCAACCCCCCGACCCCCTACCCGGATCCGGTCCACCCGGACCCGGTCCATCCCGACCCGACCCCGGGCCCGATGCCGGAACCCCCACAGCCCCCGGCGCCGGCCCCGACACCTCCGCAGCCCCCGGGCCCGGCACCGACGCCTCCGCAGCCTCCGGGCCCGGCTCCTGTTCCCCCGGCCCCGGAGCCGGTCCCGAACCCAGAACCGGGACCTCCGCTCACCTGACATCGAGGCCGGGCTGACGTGCCTCTTTTTTGGGGGGCGCGGGGAACTGCGCGACCAGCCCCCGCGCCCCCGCACGCGCCCTACAACCGAACCGACCGCCCCACCAGGCGTCTAGGCGTCGATCTCCGACCGGTCCCCGCCCCACAGCGTGTGGAACGACCCGTCCCGGTCCACCCTCCGATACGTGTGCGCCCCGAAGAAGTCCCGCTGCCCCTGCGTGAGCGCCGCGGGCAGCCGCTCGGCACGCAGCGCGTCGTAGTACGCGAGCGCCGCCGAGAAGCCCGGCGTGGGCACACCCTGGCGCGTCGCCGCGACGATCACCTCACGCCAGTCGTCCTGCGCGTCGGCGATCTCCCGGGCGAACGTCTCGTCGGACAGCAGGCTCGGCAGATCGGCGCGGGCGTCGTACGCGGCGCGGATCCGGTCCAGGAACGCGGCCCGGATGATGCAGCCGCCGCGCCAGATCGCGGAGACGGCACCCAGGTCGATGTCCCAGTCGTACTCGTCGCGCGCGGCCGCGATCTCGTGGAAGCCCTGCGTGTACGACACGATCTTGGAGGCGTACAGCGCCTGCTCGACCCGGTCGGCGAACGCGCCCGCCTCGGCCTCGCTCAGCGGCGTGGCCGAGGGCCCGGCGAGGCCTCGGGAGGCGTCTCGGAGGGCCGCGTGGCCGGACAGCGAGCGGGCGAAGACGGCCTCGGCGATGCCGGACACCGGGACACCGAGGTCGAGGGCGATCTGGACCGTCCACCGCCCCGTGCCCTTCTGCTCGGCCTGGTCCACGACCACGTCCACGAAGGGCTTGCCGGTGGCCGCGTCCACGTGCGACAGCACCTCGGCGGTGATCTCGATCAGATAGGAGTCGAGCCGGCCGGTGTTCCAGGTCCGGAAGATCTCCGCGATCTGCGCGGGCGAGTAGCCGGCGACATCGCGCAGCAGCTGGTAGGCCTCGCCGATCAGCTGCATGTCGGCGTACTCGATGCCGTTGTGCACCATCTTCACGAAGTGCCCGGCACCGTCCGCGCCGACGTGCGTCACACAGGGCGCGCCGTCCTTCGCCTTCGCGGAGATCTTCTCGAGCATCGGGCCGAGCGAGTCGTACGACTCCTTCGAACCGCCCGGCATGATGCTGGGGCCGTTGAGCGCGCCCTCCTCACCGCCGGAGATGCCGGTGCCGACGAAGTGGATGCCCTGCTCGCGCAGTTCGCGCTCACGGCGCCGGGTGTCGGCGAAGTGCGCGTTGCCACCGTCGATGATCATGTCGCCGGGCTCCAGCAGCGGGGCGAACTCCTGGATCACCGCGTCGGTCGGGTCGCCGGCCTTCACCATGATGACGAGGCGCCGGGGGCGCTCCAGCGCGGTGACGAACTCCTTGGCGGTCTCGGCGGCGATGAAGTCGCCCTCGCTCCCGTGCTCCTCCACCAGGGCGTGGGTACGGGACGCCGTCCGGTTGTGCACCGCGACCGTATAACCGTTGCGGGCGAAGTTGCGGGCGAGGTTACTGCCCATGACCGCGAGGCCCGTGACGCCGATCTGCGCTGTAGTGCTCATACCGTCTGCTCCCAAGGATCCGGTGGATCGGGTAGGTCGTGTGTCGGTGGTGCCGTTCGTGCTCGTCAGCAGCCTACGCAGATACGGTTCGCGGGCCCTGTTGCGTTCAGCACCTAGAACAGGGTGTCCGGCAGGACGACGGAGGCGCTGCGGGGGAGCGGCGCGTCCTCGGGCAGATGGAGGATGGCCCGGGCCAGCTGCCGGACCCGCTCCACGTACGCCCTCGGCGTCATGGCGTCGCGGAAGTCGACGTAGTTCCGTTCGGCCACGTGCGGCGGGGGGACGACGTCGCCGATCAGGACCGGGATCAACTGCTGCCGCTCCGCCCGCTGGGCGGCCAGGGCGTACTCCTGCAAGGTGTAGTCCGACCGCGTCCAGTCCGTGCTCACCACCGCCACCACAGCGTCGGCGCTGCTGAGACCGGCCTCCAGCCGGGAGGGCCAGTGGTCTCCCGGCTGCATCTCCCATTCGTCCACGAACACGTCGAGCCCGAGCCGCTTGAGGTTCTCCGCCAGCACCACGGTCCAGTTCGAGTCGGCGTGGGCGTAGGACAGATAGACGTCGTAGCGGCCGCTTCGGGAGGAGTGCGGTCGCAGGCTGGGGGAGTCCCGGCGAATACGTGCGGCGATGGCGCGGGCGGCCTGCGCCGGGGTGCCGTCCTCCAGGTTGAACACCTGCAGGGACTGGGCAAGACGCGGCAGTTCGCGGATGGCCGCCGCCGAGGTGACCACGGGCAAGGTGAGCCGTTCGGTCGTCGTATGGACCGAGCGGCGCAGGAAGAGGCTGTTGTCGTGGTTCTGGAACAAGTCCTCGCCCGTCTCGTCCACGATCATGACGAGGTGACGGCACCTGTCCACGAACTGTGCGCGGTGCCGGGGGTTCACGCCCGCGACCCAGCTCGTCACGCCGTTCTCCAGGAAGAGCTGTTGCAGCGTCCGCGCCAGCGGCTCCTGTGCCGTGGTGTGACTGATGAACACATCGACCTCGAAGTCCTGCCGCGCCGCCTGCTCGGCCGTCTCCACGTAGGAGTCGCGGTTCTCGATCAGCAGGTCCACGTCCTCCAGCCGACGCGCCAGCAGCGCGGCGAGGCTCGCGACGCTGTACGTGACCTGCTCGGCGTTGCGGGGGCTCTCGCTGAGCGCGGGCAGCAGCTCGCCGAAGGACCAGACGGGGAAGTAGGGGATGGTGACCCGCTGGAGCAGTTCCCCGGCGGAGCTGCCGCGCGGCGCCCAGTCCCGCAGCCGCGGCTCCATCATCTCGGCCAGCCTGCGCCGCCAGACCTCGCCCTGCTCGTACTCGGTCTGCGCGTCGAACCGGCTCAGCAGCGGCACGGTCAGCAGCCGGGGCCGGTCGTACGGCAGCCCGTCCCGCGCTTTCATGGCGCGGTCGACGATGTCCAGCACACCGTCCACGTTCTGCTGGTTCGCGGTGTACGCGAAGACCAGCACGTCGGGGACCTGGGCGGTACAGATGCCACCGGCGTCGGTGATGCCCGTGCGGCTGTCGACCAGGACGAGGTCGTAGTTGCTCATCCACTCGTCCCGCCAGGCCTCCAGCGTCGCGCCGAAGTCGTGCTCCTCGTACAGCTCCTCCCAGTCGACCTGCTGGAGGCGGGAGATGTACGTCTCGTCGTCCTTCCGGCCGGCCGTGATCAGATCCAGGCGGGCACCCTCCGGAAGCCGGACCGGGGTGCGATGCCGCAGGGCGGTCAGCTCTCCGGTGCCGGGTGTCGCGCGGGCCTCCTCGATCATCTCCAGCAGACCCGCGTTCGCCGGCGAGGCCAGGTGCTCGTCGAAGTAGTACGACAGCCCCGGCGCCTCCAGGTCCCAGTCGACGCACAGCACGCGATAGCCCCAACGCGCCAGCACCACGGCCGTGTTGGCGAGCGCGAAACTACGGCCCACCCCGCCCTTGTAGGAGTAGAACGTAATGATCTGTCCGGTTTCCATCACGCTCCAAAGCGTGGAAGTCGGCCGGGAGCCGGCGTGGCCGCGGGGGGCGGTCTGAGGGCCGGCCAGTCGGCGCACCAGTCCGGTACCTCGGCGAGGCGCGTGGCGATGAGCTGGGCGAGGCGCTGCACCTCCTGATGGAAGTACGGATACGCCTCGGATTCCTGGTACTTGGGATAGGGGACGTTGTAGTTCTTGAATTCCTGGTGCAGTTGGCGCCGGCGCACCGGCTCCGGAAAGCTGGTCCCGTCGGCGAACACCACCGGGAAGATCAGCCCTTCGGCCTGTGCCTGTTCCTCGCGCTCCTCCATCGTGGCCCATTCCGCGGTGCACCACGGGGAGCGGAAATAGGGCGCGGACAGCACGGGAACGAGAAGTCGGCTCCGGCCCAGGGACGTGGCGAGCTGATCCGGCCAGGGCACACCGAAGCGTTCGTCCAGCTGCTGGTCGAGGAATATCTCGGCCTTCCCGGTCTCGTCCTCCAGGCAGCCTTTGAGCGCCGGGTAGAAGTGGTTCCGCACCCACGCGCTGACGTGCCCCGCGCTTCTGCTGTAACTGACGAACACGTCGAACTCGTAATCCACCGCCGCCCCGTTCACCCTCCAGCGCGCCCCGGGCACTGGTGCGAGGGAGTGTATCCGTCGTGCCGAGAGGCGGCTGATTGCCGTCTTGTCATGGCCTGTTCGGGGCGCTTACTTTTGGCCCTCCTGACGTATGCACGTATGTCGAGGGGGACGCTCCATGGCCGTACGCGGCCGGCACCGCCGGTATCAGCCGAACAGGATCAACCGCGCCTCGCTCACCGTCACGGCGGGCGGTGCCGGAATGGCGATCCCGCTCATCGGCGCCGGCACGGCACAGGCCGCCGACGTGGACACCTGGAACAAGGTCGCCGCGTGCGAGTCGACCAACAACTGGAGCATCAACACCGGCAACGGCTACTACGGCGGGCTGCAGTTCACCCAGTCCACCTGGGAGGCCTACGGCGGCACCCGGTACGCGCCGCGGGCCGATCTCGCCACCAAGGACCAGCAGATCGCCGTCGCCGAGAAGGTGCTGGACGGACAGGGCCCCGGAGCCTGGCCGGTGTGTTCGGTGCGGGCGGGGCTCACCCGGGGCGGGGACACCCCCGACATCCACCCGGCCGGGGGCACCAAGGCCGCCGTCCCGGACGTACAGCCGCAGACCACGCCCCAGTCCAGGGCCGGCTCGGCCGAGATGTACACCGTGGTGCACGGCGACACCCTCTCCGGCATCGCCGAGCGGGAGGACGTCAAGGGCGGGTGGCGGGGTCTGTACGCCGCCAACCGGAAGGCCATCGGGTCCGATCCCGACCTCATCCTGCCGGGGCAGCGGCTGAGCCTGCGCGGCAAGGCCGCCACGGTCACGACGCAGACGTCCACGGCGCCGGCGAAGGAGAAGAAGGAGAAGCCGGCCGCCGAGGAGACCGGGCACTCGCTCGTCGCCCCGGTGGACGCGCCGACCGGCACGCCGTACCACAAGGCGGGTTCCTCCTGGTCGAAGGGCTATCACACGGGCGTCGACTTCGCCGTCCCCACGGGAACGACCGTGAAGGCGGTCGCCGCCGGGCGGGTGGTGGCCTCCGGGTGGGCCGGGTCGTTCGGCTACCAGGTGGTGATCCGGCACTCCGACGGGCGCTACACCCAGTACGCCCATCTCTCGGCGATCTCGGTGAAGAGCGGGCAGAGCGTCGGTGCCGGACAGCGGATCGGCCGCTCGGGGTCCACGGGCAACAGCACGGGCCCGCATCTGCACTTCGAGGTGCGGACGGGGCCCGGCTTCGGTACGGACGTCGACCCGGTCGCCTATCTCCGGGCCGGAGGGGTCAGGGTCTGACCTCGCGGTCAGGACCTGCCCCTCAGGATTTGACCCTCATGCGGTGCCGGTCGAGCACGGGCATCGGGATGTAGGAGGCGCCGTAGAGGGGGCCGACGTAGAAGATCGGCTGTTCCTCGGACTCGGCCGGGTCGGCGGGGTCCTCCAGGACCGCCGACTCGGCCACCGCGACCAGGGCCTCTTCGCGAGGCGTCGTCTGCCCGGGCAGGACCGCGAGCAGCTCCTCGGCCGAGGAGGGGACGCGTACCTGCACGTCCCCGACCCGCACCGGCTCCTCGGCCTGGGCCGGCAGCTGGACCGGCTCCGGCGTGGGCTCCGGCACGGACTCCGTGCGGGCGATCCGCTCCGACGTCAGCAGGATCAGGCCACCCGCCGCCACCACACCGCAGCTCAGGGCGAGCGCGGTGCCGGTCGTGCCGTAGCGGAAGGTTTCGCCGAACATCGTGATGCCGACGACGGCCGCCACCACCGGGTTCACGACGGTCAGCGTGGCCAGCGGGGCCGCGAG
>JABFXD010000462.1 GCA_013361925.1 Streptomyces sp.
GAGGTGACGCGAGAGGTGGGCTGCGCCTTGGCGGCTCGCTTGTTGAATCGCGACATGCTGAATTCCCCCGAATTCACTGAAGGTTTCGGAGGGAGGCGCGACAGAAGGAGGGTGCCCGAGATCAGAAGTCGGCCACGGAACCAAGTCAGATGCTCTATCCATTGAGCTACACCGACCCTGAGTCGATGACGGGATTCGAACCCGCGGCCTTCTGATCCAATGAAGTAGCCGTTGCCTGCGCACCGGGCACCCACCATGAGCTGCGCCTCCCGAGATCAAGTCGGCAGCGGCATCGGATCTTTTTGGAGAAGAAGTAGCCGCGGCCCGCGCACCGGGAGGTGCATGAAGTTGTGGTGTCCAGAGTTCAGGCCGGCGGAACCGACATTAGGTGCTCTGCCCCTGAGCTACACCGGCGTGTTGTACCGGCGGCGGGATTCGAACCCGCGGCCTCCCCGTTATCAGCGGAAGTAGGTCCTGCCTTCGCACCTGGACAGGCATTACTTTAGGAGGAGGGCCGCGGGGTGGTCGAACGAATTATCAGCCGCGCTTCTGCCGCTTCCAGGGGCCGGTGATGGCGAGCATGATGCCCGGCGTCTGGATGTTGGCGAAGAGGGTCTTGCCGTCGCAGGAGAAGGTGACGCCGGTGAACTCGCTGAATTCGGGGGCGTCTTCGGTGCCGATGTTCAGTTCGTTGCGGGCGATCGGGTAGGTCTTGCCGCTGTCGGTCGCGCCGAAGAGGTGCTGGACGCCCTCGCCGTCCTCGGCGATGACGAGGCCGCCGTACGGGGAGACGGTGATGTTGTCGGGGCCGTCGAAGGCGCCGTCGACGGACGGGTCGGGGTTGACGCCCAGGAGGACCTTCAGGGTCAGCGTGCGGCGCTTGGGGTCGTAGAACCAGACCTGGCCGTCGTGCTGGACGGGGCTCTCCGTGCGGGCGTAGGAGGAGACGATGTAGGCGCCGCCGTCGCCCCACCACATGCCCTCCAGCTTGCGGGCGCGCGTGACCTGGCCGTCGGTGAACTGCTTGCGCACGGCCACCGTCTTGGCGTCGCGGTCGGGGACCGCGACCCAGTCGACGCCGTAGACGGTGCCGGTCTTCGTGGCGCGGGAGAGGTCGTCGACGAACTGGCCGCCGGAGTCGAAGCACTTGAAGGCCTCGAAGACACCGGCGTCGTCCGCGAGCGTACGGAGCTTGCCGCGGCCGTGCTCGAAGCCCTTGGGCGGGGTCCAGCGGAAGAGGAGGCCGTTGGGCGAGGCCGCGTCCTCGGTGAGGTAGGCGTGGCCGCGCTTGGGGTCGATGACGACGGCCTCGTGGGCGTAGCGGCCGAAGAACTTCAGGGGCTTGGGGTCACGGTTGGCACGGCGGTCGCTCGGGTCGACCTCGAAGACATAGCCGTGGTCCTTGGTCATGCCGTTGGACCCGGCCTTGTCCTCGTTCTCCTCGCAGGTGAGCCAGGTGCCCCAAGGGGTGCGGCCGCCCGCGCAGTTGGTGGAGGTGCCGGCGATGCCGACCCACTCGGCGACGCGTCCGTCGGGGCGGACCTCGACGACGGTGCAGCCGCCGGACGCGGCCGGGTCGTAGACCAGGCCCTCGGTGAGCGGGACGGGGTACTTCCAGTTGGCGCGCGGGCCCTTCAGCTCGTGGTTGTTGACGAGGAGGGTGGTGCCGCGGGGGCCGTCGAAGGTGGCGGTGCCGTCGTGGTTGGACGGGGTGATCTCGCCCGACTCCAGCGTGGTCTTTCCGCTGTAGGTGATGACGCGGTACTTGAACCCGGCGGGCAGCGCGAGGATGCCGTCGGGGTCGGCGATCAGGGGTCCGTAGCCGACTCCGCCGTGAGCGTCCGCCTCGCTCCCGGTGTCGGTGGAGGCGAGGGCCTGCGGCGCGGTGGCGAGGGCGCCGACGCTGCCGGCCAGCGCGACACCGGCACCGGTGATCGCGGAGTTTCTGGCGAAGTCCCTGCGGGTGAGCGACATGGTGTCTCCTGTGTGGCGAGGGGTGTGCCGTGGAGGGTGGGGGACCTCGGGTCGGCGTCACCGTTTCGCCCACGCCTGAACGGGAGTTGAACACCGGGCGACGTCCGCAGGTTCGCTTCCATGAATCCGTACGTCGGCCAGGACGCCGCTCCCGCCACGGCACCGCGCCTGCGACTCAACCGCCTTGCTGGGAGCGGGCCTTGAAGGCCGCCTTGCGCGCTTCCTTCGCGATCTTCTTGTCCGGGTGCAGCCGCCCCATCGCCTCCAGCACATCGGCGGTGGCGGGGTGGTCCACCCGCCAGGCGGCGGCGAAGAACCCGCTGTGCTGCTGCGCGAGCCCCTCCACGAGCCCGGTCAGCTCCTCGGAGTTGCCCTCGGCGGCGAGCTGGGCCGCGACGGTGTCGACGGTCAGCCAGAAGATCATCGCCTCCGACGGCGGCGGTACGTCGGCGGCGCCGCGCTCGGTGAGCCAGACGCGGGCGAGTCCGCCGAGCTCCGGGTCGTCGAGGACGGCCCGGAGCGCGGGTTCGGCCTCCGCGCCGACGAGGGAGAGCGCCTGCTGGCAGCGCAGTCGGCGCAGCGGCGCGCCCGCGTCGCCGCCCCGGCTGGCGGCCAGCAGCTCCTGGGCGGCGGCGAGGGGTTCACGCCGGTCGAGCCACTGCTCGGTCTCGGCCTGCGCGGCCCCGGGCGGGAAGGTGGAGGTGCCGTCGAGGAGGGCGTCCGCGCCCTTGTCGGCGAGGTCCCCGACGGCGGGTGCCGTGAAGCCGGCCTCCAGGAGCCGCGCCCGCAGTCCGTAGAGGCCGAGCGGGGTGAGCCGGACCATGCCGTAGCGGGAGACGTCGGTGTCGTCGACCGGCGCGGCGGGCTCGTCGTCGGCGTCGGCCATGAGCGCCTCGTCGACGGGCTGGTACTCGACGAGGCCGACCGGTTCGAGCAGCCGGAACTGGTCGTCGAGGCGCATCATCGCGTCGGAGACCTGTTCGAGGACGTCGTTGGTGGGCTCCCCCATGTCGTTGGGCACGATCATGGACGCGGCGAGCGCGGGGAGCGGCACGGGACGGTCGCCGGGGCCCTCGTCGTTGAGGGTCAGCAGATACAGGTTGCCGAGCACTCCGTCGAGGAAGTCGGCCTCGGCGTCCGGGTCCCAGTCGAGGGAGGAGAAGTCGATCTGACCCCCCTCGTCCATGGCTTCCACCAGGTCGTCGAGGTCGGGCACGCTCGCGTCGGCGAGCACCGTCTCCAGCGCCGTCTGCCACACCCCGAGCACGTCCTGGGGGGCGCCGCCGGTGAGCAGGGCGAGTTCCTCGCCGGCCGCGACGGTGCCCTCGTTCTCGTCGACGATCTCCACGAGCCCGGTGTCGACGGCGACCCGCCAGGCCTCGCTCGCCCAGGCGGCGGCGTCGTCCCCGGTGAGTCCGAGGAGTTCGGCTGCGGCGGGAAGCTGCTCCTCGGCGAGCCCGCCACCTGCGTCGACGCGGGTGTCGGAAGAGGCCCAGCGGGCGAGCCGGGCGGCCCGGGAGAGCAACGGCGTGGACAGCGCGTCCCGCGCCAGCTCCGCTTCGGGGTGCAGCCGCGCCGGCGGCAGGGGGGAGCTGTCTGACATCGGCTGCTTCTCCTAGACATCGCGTCTTACCACTCAGCCGCTCAGCCTAGACGGATTTGGCCCCATGCCGCCCGGTTCATCTCCCCGCCGACCCCCGTACATGGCCGAAACCTTGACAAGTGACCTGATCACGAAGGAGATTACGCGCGTAGAAATTCACTGCACACCTGTTCACCGCCCTGACACCTGTGCACGGTACTTTCTACGCGCGTCGCCTCCGCCCCACCGGTCGCGGCTCCCACCGTTCCACGCTCCACCCTCGTCCCGGCGCTCAAGAACGTCCCCGGAGGGATCCCGTTGCCGAGCAAGTCTTCCGCGCGCCTCGCCGCGCTCACCGTCGCCGCCGTGTGCTCCGCCGCGTCCACGGTCGTCCTGACCTCTCCCGCGCACGCGGACTCCGTGCGCGTCCACGACATCCAGGGCACGACCCGGATATCCCCGTACGCCGGCCAGAAGGTGGCGGACGTCTCCGGCATCGTCACCGGCATCCGTACGTACGGCTCGTCCAAGGGCTTCTGGATCCAGGACCCGAACGCGGACGACAACCCGGCCACCAGTGAGGGCGTCTTCGTCTTCACCAGCTCCACCCCGAAGGGCGTCGCCGTCGGCGACCTCGTCACGGTCTCGGGCACGGTCTCGGAGTACGTCCCCGGCGGCGCCACCTCCGGCAACCAGTCGATCACCGAGATCACCAAGCCGACCACCACGGTCGTCTCCAGCGGCAACGCCGTCCCCGCCGCCGTCGTCGTCGACGCCAGGTCGGTGCCGGCCGCCTACGCTCCGGTCGGCGACACCGCCGCGGGCAACTCGATCAACGGCCTGACCCTGGAGCCGTCGAAGTACGCCCTGGACTACTACGAGTCCCTGGAGGGCGAGAACGTCCAGGTCGCCGACACCCGCGTGGTCGGCGCCAGCGACCCGTACACCGAGCTGTGGGTGACGGTGAAGCCGCGCGAGAACGCCAACCGCCGCGGTGGCACGGTCTACGGCTCCTACGACGCCCAGAACACCGGCCGTCTCCAGATCCAGTCGCTCGGCGCGACCTCCGCCTTCCCGGTGGCGAACGTCGGTGACGTGCTGGAGGGCGCGACCGAAGGCCCGCTGGACTACAACCAGTTCGGCGGCTACACCCTCGTCGCCAACACGATCGGCACGCTGAAGAGCGGCGGCACCGAGCGCGAGACGACCCAGAAGCAGAAGCGCGGCGAGCTCGCGGTCGCGACGTACAACGTCGAGAACCTCGACCCGTCCGACGGCACCTTCGCCGCGCACGCCGCCGCGATCGTGAACAACCTCCAGTCGCCCGACATCGTGTCCCTGGAGGAGATCCAGGACAACAACGGCGCGACCAACGACGGTACGGTCGCCGCCGACCAGACGGTCCAGAAGCTGATCGACGCGATCGCGGCCGCGGGCGGCCCGACGTACGACTGGCGTTCCATCGACCCGACCAACGGCACCGACGGCGGTGAGCCGGGCGGCAACATCCGCCAGGTGTTCCTGTTCAACCCGGAGCGGGTCTCCTTCACCGACCGCGCGGGCGGCGACGCCACCACGGCCGTCGGTGTGACGAAGGAGCACGGCAAGGCGGCCCTGACGGTCTCCCCCGGCCGCATCGACCCGACGAACGCGGCCTGGGCGTCCAGCCGCAAGCCGCTGGTCGGCGAGTTCGTCTTCCGTGGCCGCACGGTCTTCGTGATCGCCAACCACTTCAACTCCAAGGGCGGCGACTACGGCCTGACCTCGGCGACCCAGCCGGTGCCGCGCAGCTCGGAGGTCCAGCGCCACCAGCAGGCCACCCTGGTCAACGCCTTCGTCAAGGACGTCCTGGACACCCAGAAGAACGCGGACGTCATCGCCCTCGGCGACATCAACGACTACGAGTTCTCCGACACCGCCAAGATCCTCGAGACCGACGGCGCCCTGTGGTCGGCGATCAAGTCGCTGCCGAAGAGCGAGCGTTACTCGTACGTCTACCAGGGCAACGCCCAGGTCCTGGACCAGATCCTGGTCTCCCCGTCGATCCGGCGCGGCTGCGACTTCGAGTACGACAGCGTGCACGTCAACTCGGAGTTCAACGACCAGATCAGCGACCACGACCCGCAGGTCCTGCGCTTCAAGCCGTAGTCGCACGGCACTCCAACAGGCCCGGCCGAACCACAGGTTCGGCCGGGCCTTGCCGTGCTACCCGGGCAGCAGCCCGAGCACGTGCTCGTACCGGCTGACCGTACTGCCCTTCACCCCGGGGAACTCCTGGACCCGCTTCCACAGTTCGGTCGCCGAGCCGACGCCGTCGCCGGGGGCGGCGAGGGCGTCGATATGGGCCTGGGCGGTCTCCCACTCGGCGTAGTTGAGGACGCGGGTGCCGTCGGTGCTGAGGTGGAAGTGGGCGCCGATACCGCCGGGATGCGGGTTCGGCTCGCTCTCCAGGGCCTCGAAGACGGAGTCGACCCAGGCCCGCTGTCGCTCCGGGTCGGGGCTCTCGAACTCCACCTCGACGATCACGACGCATCCCGGCACCCGGGAGTCACCGTCCTGGGTGGCGCTGCGATAGCGGCGGTAGCGGTCGAGCCGGACCCGCTCGATGCCCGGTACGGCGGTGTCGACCTCGTCGACGCGCTCCTGCCGGTGGGTCTTCACGAAGGCCTCGTACGCCGGCTCGTCCGCCCACTGCGAGTGGTGCAGGAGGGTGGAGCCGTCGTGTCCGGCGTAGACGTGGTAGCCGAGCAGTCCGGTGGCGGGCCAGTCCCGGCGCTCCCAGGTCCGCGCGATCGTCGCCACCGCCTCCCGCTGCCGCTCGGGGGTGCCGACGCGCCAGGTGCTGAAGAAGGGCGCGCCGACACGGGGGTCGGTCAGGTCGGGGTGGTCGTCGGTACGACGGGTCATGTCGGGCTCCGCTGTTCGAGTGCCGATGCGTGTACCGACGACCCTCCAACCTCAACCAAACTTCAGGTCAAGTCACTTCTTGGGGTACCGCCACGTCACCACGGCCACCGCGGCCACCGCGGCGCCGATGACCAGCACGGGGCGCGGATGCCGGATCGCTGCCTGGACGACGGACCGGGCGGGCTGGGGGACGCTGTGCTCGGCCCGCCGCTGGAGTTCGTGCCCGGTCTTCGCGGCCCTGCCCTGCGCCTGGTGGCCGGTCCTGGTCGCCGTGTCCTGGACCTTGTGGCCCGCCTGCACGGCCTTGTCGTGCATGGTGTGACCGGCCTGGGTGGCCCGGTCGTGCGCCGTGTGGCCGGCCTGTGCCGCGGTGCTGCGCAGCTGCACGGTCATCGCGCCGGCCTTGTCCCGCAGATCGGCCGCCCGAGCTCGCGCTCGGCCCTTCACGTCCATCTTTCCTGCCAACTCCTCTACTGTGTCGCCGAGTTGGCTGCGGGTCTGTTCGATCTGCTCCCGCAGTTCCTCGGGGCCCTTGGCTCCGCGGCCCACGCCCGGCATCGCCTTGTCCGTCATCGGTGTGCCCTTTCCTTGATCTCCTCGACGTCGGCCCTGACGCTGCCGAGGGTCTCCTCGGGCGTGGGGGGTGCGGCGCGGCGGAGCTGGGCGCGGCCCTTCGCGGCCAGCAGGGCGGCGAGGGCGAACAGCACGGCCGTCACGATGAGCGCCGCGGCCCAGACGGGCAGCGTCAGCGAGAGTGCGGCGGTGGCCGTGCCGGCGAGGGCGAGCAGCCCGGCGTAGGCGATCGCTCCGGCGGCGCCGAGCATTCCGCCGCCGCGCCCGGCCCGCCGCCCCTTCTCGGCGAGCTCCTCCTTGGCGAGGGCCACTTCCTGCCGTACGAGCTGGGAGAGCTGCTCGGTGGCCTGGCCGACGAGCTCGCCGACGGAGTGCTGGGCTTGCCCGGGTTCCTGGGTCTGGGTCACGGTGTCCGCCTCCTCTCGGTTCGGACCGTCCGAGTACCCGGACCCGCACCCGCTACCCCTGCGAACCCGCCTCCGGGCCCCGCTCCCCCAGCCGCGCCAGCTGCGTCTGGAACCAGTCGAGCCGGGCCTGCAACAGAGCGGCCTCCGCGGTGAGTTCGCAGACACCGAGATCGGCTGTGGCGGCCACCTCGGCATCGGCCGCCGCCTCGCTCCCCCGGCCCGCCACCACGCGCAGCCCCTCTCCCGCGAGCCGTGCGAACGAGGCGAGCGAGACGGACGTACGTCCGCGCAGACAGCCCGCGCAGGACGGGGCGAGGGCGCGCCAGCCGGGTCTGCCCCAGCCGGCGTCGGCGAGGGCGGAGGCGACCGTGCCGCAGGTACAGGGGCCGACGGTGGCGGTGCGGACGCGCTGGCGGGCGTAGCGGAAGCCGAGTTCGAAGCGGAGGTAGCGGCCGAGGACGGACACCTCCAGCAGGGCGGCGGCCCGGTGCTCGGCGGTGCACAGCAGGGCCTCGGCGGTCGTCCGGTCGTGCACACAGTGGAAGCCGCAGTCGCAGCGGCGGTGCGGTGCCTGGTGCCGCAGGCCGTAGACGCAGGACGCGTCGGCGAGGACGCCGTACGGCAGCGCGCCGCCGAGCGACACACCGGTGAACCCGGCCCGGGTGCCGTCGTGGGACAGCACCGGGTGGGCGATCTTGTATCCGGTCGGCGGCTCCGTCGGGCGTTCCTCCGGAAGCCGGAGTCTCATCGGGCGGCCGGTACCTCTTCGGGCGCCTTCAGTTCCTCGGTGATCTCTTCGGGGAGCCGGAGTTCGGCTTCTTCGTCGTGGGCCTGCGGCCGCTCTGTCGCGACTCCGGCGGCGAGTGCCTTGCCGAGCTTCATGACGCCTCCCATGACCAGGGGTCGATACCTGGGGTCGATGACCGTCCTGACCATGGTGACCCATGAGGGGCCGATTTGGACATAGGGCCTACTCCCACCCTCACCTCTCAGCATTGCTTACCAATACATCGTAGAAGAATTAAGTGGAGCTTCACGATGACTGTGCCGAGACTACTCCCATGACGTACTCCGGCTCCTCCGCCCCGCCCTTCGGCCGCGCCCTCTGCGCGATGATCACGCCCTTCACCGAGGGCGGCGTCCTCGACCTGGACGGCGCGCAGCGGCTCGCCGAGCGGCTGGTGGCGGACGGCTGCGACGGTCTGGTCCTGTCCGGGACGACGGGCGAGTCGCCGACCACGTCGGACGCCGAGAAGGCCGACCTCGTCCGGGCGGTCCGGGAGGCGGTGGGCACCCGGGCGTCGATCCTCACCGGCGTCGGCACCTTCGACACCCGGCACACCGCCGAACTCGCCCTGGAGGCCGAGAAGGCGGGCGCGGACGGGGTGCTGCTGGTCAGCCCCTACTACAGCAGGCCCCCGCAGGACGCGCTGGAGGCGCACTTCCGCCAGATCGCGGACTCCTCGGGCCTGCCGATCACCCTCTACGACATCCCGGGCCGCACCGGCACCCGCATCGAGCCCGAGACCCTCCTCCGGCTCGCCGAGCACCCGAGGATCGTCGCGGTCAAGGACTGCTCCTACGACTTCCTCGCCGCCCAGAAGGTCATCGCCCGCACGGAGTTGGCGTACTACGCGGGCTGCGACGAGCACAACCTCGCGCTGTACGCGGTGGGCGGGGCGGGGTACATCAGCACGGTGGCGAATGCCGCCCCGGCCGAACTGCGCGCCGTCCTCGACGCGTTCGACACCGGCGACACGGCGGAGGCGGCCCGCCTCCAGCAACAGGCCACGCCCCTCATCGAGTTGATGATGTCGGCGGGCCTGCCCGGCACGGTCACGGCGAAGGCACTGTTGAACGAGCTGGGCCTGCCGGCCGGCCCGGTGCGCGCACCGCTGCTGCCCGCCGGCCGGGAGACGGTCGACGGGCTGCTCGCGGCGTACCGAGCGCTTCGCTGAATCAGCGCCGCACGAAGACCGGCTCCCAGGCCAGACGCTGGGGACCGTCGTCCGGATCGCGCTCGCCGCTCAGCGTTACGACCTTGTCGCTGCCGATCGTGACGAGGACGAGGTGGTCCTTGTAACCGGCGTTCTTGAGAGGCGTGGTCCGCTCCCAGGCGATGAGGCGCTCGTCGTCGACCCAGGCGAGCAGATGGGCGCCGCGTACCTTGGTGATCTCCTTGCCGGTGAGGGGGTTCTGGATCGAGGAGTAGGACTTGCCGGGGAGCTTCTTGCCCATGTTGACCTCTTTGGTCAGACCGAGGGCGGCCAGCTCACCGTTCGGGGAGATCCGGGCCGGGACGTCCCAGCGCAGGTGCTTCTCCTTCGCGGGCGCGGCGATCTTCTTGCCGGAGAGGTCGTAGAACTCCTCCATGCCGTCCTTGCCGCCGACTACCTGGGCGTACAGCGCCTTGTCGTCGTCGGTGAAGGCGAAGTCGGCGCGGCTCGGGACGTCACGGCCGGACTTGATCTGCCACCAGGATCCGCCACCGTTCACCAGGTCCCAGACGAGGTATCCGGTCCGGGACGTGGCCCCTTCCACCAGCGCCGGGTCCACGCCGCTGTCGCCGTTCTCGACCATGACCCGCAGGTCGGGGTGCTTGTCGTACGTCGTGGCGACCAGCTTGGTCCCGTCGTGGGAGAACGAGAGCCCGCCGATCCCCACGCTGAGCGGGATCCACTGCCTGATCTTCCCCGTCGTGAGGTCGAGCAGCCCGATCCGGTGGGCGGGCAGGGTGCGTTCGAGGACGGCGGCGGTCTTCGCGCCGGGTGCGACGGCGACGTAGGACCATCGGGTGTCCTTCTTGTACCGCCCGGTCAGGGGATCAAGGAGCCGGTACGTCCGTTCGGCGATCCACCCGTCCTTGACCCTCGTCCGGGTATCGGTGGTGTAGTAGGCGGCGAGCACCGTGTTCCCGACCGAGATCGTCCGCTGCGGCAGTGACCCCTCCTGGCGGCCCGTGGTCCCGCTCGGGCGTACCTCGTCCCCGCCGGAGACCAGCTGCGGCACCGCCACCGAGACGGCGACCACGGCCGCGGTGGCCGCCGCGACGGACGCGAACGTGCGGGCCCGCCGACGCCGGCGCACGGCCAGCACGCGGTCGGCGAAACCCGGCCCCGGCGGCGGCTGTTCACCGGCCAGGTCGCGCAAGGAGTCACGTACGAGATCCTCGACGTTCACGGACGTACCTCCACGGGTGCGAAGTCACGGGACGGCCGGCTCGGGGCGTTCAGGGCGGCCAGTTCGGGGGCAAGGGTGCGCAGACGCGCCAGCGAGCGGTGGGTGGTGGACCGTACGGTGCCCACCGAGCAGCCCAGGATGCGGGCCACGTCCGCCTCCGGCAGGTCCTCGAAGTAGCGCAGCACGAGGACCGTGCGCTGCCGGGCGGTGAGCCGGGCGAGCGCGCCCCGCATCACCAGGCGCACCTCGGCGGCCGACGAGTCGTCGCCGCCGGTGCGGTCCTCCGGTGGCTCGGCGACGCTGAGTTCGCGTCT